>JBKJSR010000759.1:0-12079 GCA_046594355.1 Bryobacter sp. | reverse complement strand
AGAGGCGCAATATGGGGTTGCGTCCAGAGACTTACAACACTGCCAATCATCCGCAGTTCTCAGTCTTTTCGGGGCACGGCAATGAAGAGGGATCCGCTTTTTTGCAACCCAGTTCCGTGCGCAGCCCGGGCCGAATCCAGTTCGCATCGCGCTTCAATTTGATGATTTACGGATGGGCTGGGGGTAGCTGAGCGGCTGGGAGGACAGTGGAGACCTATCCTTCGACGATTTGCGGATTGGGTGGGGTGTAGCCGTGCGGCGGAACGCGCAGGTAACGCTCGATTGCATGGTGCGCCGCATAGATCAAGGGCGTGAGCGCAACCGCAATGCCGAATTTGTAGGTGTAGTTGGTGAAGGCGAGATTCAGGAAATCGCCCGTCGCGATTTTACCGGGTAACCAGAAGCCGATTCCAAGAACAATAAAGGTATCGATCAGTTGCGAAACAGCAGTGGAGCCAGTAGCTCGTAGCCAAAGCATCCTGCCACCAGTCGCATCCCGGAAGAGCCAGAACACAGCAACGTCCACCAATTGACTGATCGCAAAGGCAGTGACGCTGCCAGCAATAATCCATTGCGATTGGCCCAGTACAGCGTTGAAGGCTTCATCCTTCACCGGCGAGATGCCCGCTGCCGGAATGCCCATCGCAATCGCGATTATGACGAAGGCATAGAGGATCAAGCCTACCGTGAGCAGCGTTAATTTGCGGACACCCGATTTGCCGTAGTATTCGTTGATCAGATCCGTCGTGATGAAGACGATCGGCCAGGGGATCACTCCGAGGCTCATAATGTAGCCGCCGACTTCGATCAGTTTGCCGCCGAGAATTTCACCTAGAATTGCATTGGCCACGAAAAGGCCGGCAAGGATGAGGTATACGAGATCTTTTCTGTTGTTTAAGTCCACGATTTTTTAGACGCCTTGCTATAGGATACTGGTGGAAGGTTTTTACATATGTCAGGCCACTCCAAATGGCACACGATTAAACACAAGAAGGCGTCGATCGACGCCAAACGCGGGAAGGTGTTCACCCGCCTGATTAAAGAGATTCTCATCGCGGCCCGCAATGGCGGGGATCCGGATACGAATGCGCGCCTGCGAACGGCGATTGTGGCTGCCAAGTCGGTGTCCATGCCCGCCGATAATATCAAGCGCGCAATCATGCGCGGCACGGGCGAGCTGGAAGGGCTGACCATCGAAGAGGTGAGCTATGAGGGCTACGGCCCCGGTGGCGCGGCCATTATCGTGGAATGCGCGACAGATAACCGAGTTCGCACCGTGAGCGAAATCCGCCACATGTTCACGAAAGCGGGCGGCAACATGGGCGAGCCGAATTCGGTGGCCTGGATGTTCGAGCGCAAGAGCCACGTGGTGATCGAAGGCGACAAGACGAACGAAGAGCAATTGATGGAAGTGGCTCTCGATGCCGGTGCCGACGATGTGCAGGGAGACGACGATACCTGGACCGTGCTGAGCGCGCCGGAAGCCCACGAAGCGATTGTCGCGGCCCTCGCCAAGGCGAAGATTCCGACGCTGTCCGCCGAGGTTGGTCTGATTCCCAAGAACACGATGGCAGTTGAAGCGAAGAACGTGGCCGGCATGATGCGGCTGCTCGAGCAATTTGAAGATTACGACGACACGCAAAACGTGTATACAAATTACGAGCCCGACGAAAGCACCATGGAGGCGATGGCGTAGGACACTTTGAAAATTCTCGGCATTGACTGCGGTACGCAAAGGACCGGCTACGGAATTATCGAAAGCGATGGCAAGCGTCATGCGGCCATCGCTTTTGGTGTTTTGAAAACGAATCCAAAGGAGCCGATGGCTGATCGGCTTTGCGTGATCGCGCGCGGCCTGCGCGAGCTGATCGCCGAGTACCGGCCACAAGAGGCAGTGATCGAAGAAGTGTTTGTCGCGAAAAATACACAGAGTTCGCTGAAGCTCGCCCAAGTGCGGGGAGTGGCGATGGTGATGGCGCGTGAGGCACCCATGGAAGTACATGAATACAGTCCGCGTGAGATCAAGATGGCTGTCGTGGGCTATGGCAATGCCGAGAAGAGCCAGGTGCAGTTGATGGTGCGGGCGCTGCTTGGCCTCGATGCGACGCCGCCCGAAGATGCGGCGGATGCCTTGGCGGCGGCGATCTGCCGCGCAACAATGAGAAGAATATGAATCGCATGGGATTTTTGCCGATGCTATTTGCCTGCGGTCTGATGGCGCAGGAAGGGACTATCTTTTATTCGAAGCACTTTCCGAAATCGAAGCCCGAATACATGGAGATCATTGTCGAGGCGACAGGCGAGGCGATTTATAAAGAAAGCGCCGAGGACGATCAGCCGGTCAAGTTCAAGCTGTCGCCGGAAGAAGTGAAGACGGTTTGGGATCTGGCGGCCAAGGTGGACTGGTTTCAGAAGAAGCTGGAGAGTGGGCTGCCCGTTGCGCGGATGGGCGAAAAATCGTATCGCTACACCAACGGGGCGATCAAACACGAGATCAGCTTTAATTACTCGCAGGATCTCGACGCGCAGGCGTTGCAGGACTGGTTCGAGAAAATGACGGAGACTGTCAATCTCTATTTCGACCTCGAGCGCACCGCGAAGTTTGAGCGCCTGGGCGTGGATCGCGCACTGCTGCATCTGGAAGCCGCGTGGGACAAGAAGCGTCTGATGTCTTATGAGCTTTACTACCCGTTGCTCAACCGCATCATCAAGAACGACAGTTACCTGAACATGGCCCGCGACCGGGCGGCCCGCATGAAGGCCATGTTTGAAGAAGCGAGAAAGAAGTCCGAATGAAGATCGATCGAGTGGTGTGGGTGGTGCTCGATAGCGTCGGCATTGGGGCTATGCCGGATGCGGATCAGTATGGCGATCCTCCGGGTAGCGACACACTTGGCAACATTGCGCGGCAGCGTCCACTGAAGCTTCCGAATTTGTGCCGGCTGGGACTTGGCAACATCAAGCCGATCACGGGACTTGAGCCTGCGGCAGAAGCTCTCGCGAGCTATGGCCGTTGCGCGCTTAAGAGCCCCGGCAAGGACACAACCACCGGCCACTGGGAGATGATGGGCATTTTGCTCGACAAGCCTTTTCCTTTGTTTCCGCAAGGATTTCCCGCCGATTTTCTCGCACGTTTTGAAGCGGAGATTGGTCGCGGCACGCTTGGCAACAAAGCGGCCAGCGGTACCGAGATCATCGCCGAACTTGGCGACGAGCACTACCGCTCGGGCGACCCGATCGTCTACACGAGCGCCGATAGCGTGTTTCAGATTGCCGCGCACGAAGACGTTATTTCGCTGTTTGAGCTTTACAGGATTTGCGAGATCGCCCGCAAGATGCTCTCGGGACCGCTGGAGGTGGGTCGCGTGATTGCGCGGCCGTTTGAGGGTTCGAGCGGAGCTTACACGAGAACGGCCAATCGCAAGGATTACGCCGTAGCGCCGCCGAAGATGCTGCTGGATGCGCTCGACAAGGCCGGGGTGCCGGTGCATAGCGTGGGCAAGATCTTCGACATTTTTCTTGGGCGCGGCATCCGCACTTACGACAAGACGAAGAGCAACGCCGAAGGCATGGCCAAGACCGTTGCGGCGCTGGGCGAAGTAGAGCGCGGATTGATCTTTACGAACCTGGTTGATTTCGATTCTCTTTACGGGCACCGCAACAATGTGGAAGGCTATGCGAATGCTCTTGAGGAATGCGATGCGGGGCTCCCGGCCCTGATGGACTCCTTAGCGCCCGGCGATCTATTGATCCTTACGGCAGACCATGGCTGCGACCCAACGACAGCGTCGACGGATCATAGCCGCGAGTACGTGCCACTGCTTGTTTATGCCCCCGGTTCACCCGCCGGCAAGGATCTTGAGACTCGCGATTCGCTTGCCGATATCGGCAAGACGGTTGCCGAGATATTTGCAGTGCCTCTGGCGGCAGGCGAATCTTTTCTCAGGCTGCTTTAAGAGTTGAAATCCAACCGGCTGGGATCTAAAGGGGTAAGTGGCGGCATGTCGGCGAAGCAGGCTCAAACGAAACGGATTGCGCTAACCATCCTGCCAGCTTCCACACCATCGCGGCGGTAGGAGTGGTAGAGATCCGGGTTGCAGCGGGTGCATTGCTTCGAAACCCAAATGTTGTCTAGAGCGAGCCCAGCCTCAAGAAGTTGACGTTCGTTGGCTGCAGCAAGGTCGACATTGGTTTTGCCTTCCGCGCCGAAGTGGGGCGATACTTCCGCGCCGACTTCGAAGCAACATTCGCCAATGCCCGGCCCTATGGCCGCTCGAATTCCTGACAATTCCGCCCCCAGTTTTACCATCTCGGAGATCGTGCGGGTCACGATTTTTTCTACGGTTCCGCGCCATCCGGCATGGACCGCAGCGACGACTTTGGCGACTGGATCGACGAGCAGAACGGGCAAGCAATCCGCCGTGCGGATCGAGATCCAGAGTTCCGGCGTTGTCGTAATGAGCGCGTCGGCTTCTCCCTGAAGGCCCGCTGCCTTCGTGCGAAGTACTTTGCCCGAATGGATCTGCTGGAGCCAGGCATGCTCGTTTTTGTCAAGCCAGGCGTCTTCGAGGCGGGTGCCAAAGCCATGCTCGACGGCGGACAAATCTTTCAATGGAGGCGCGTGGATCATCCGAGTTGTATGAGGTTTACGCGGCGTTCGAAATCGCTTAACATGCTCTGATCAAGCCGCACATGGGTGGGCTTACGGGTGAGCGTGCGCATTTGATCGATCTTGTCCTGCAGCTTCATCAGGCCGTAGAAAAGGTTCTCGGGCCGCGGAGGGCAGCCGGTAATGTAGACGTCCACAGGTACGATTTTATCTACGCCCTGCAAGACCGAGTAGGTGTTGAAGGGGCCACCGACACTGGAGCAGGCGCCCATTGAGATCACCCATTTCGGTTCTGGCATCTGATCGTAGATGCGCTTGAGGACGGGTGCCATTTTGAGGGTTACCGTGCCGGCGACGATCATCAGGTCCGCCTGCCGGGGAGAGGGGCGAAATACTTCGGCGCCGAAACGGGCAATATCGAAACGCGAGGTTGTGCTCGCGATCATCTCGATGGCGCAGCAGGCGAGGCCAAAGCTGAGAGGCCAGATGGCCGACTTGCGCGCCCAATTGAAGACGTAGTCCACCGAAGTGGTGATGAAGTTTTGCTCAAACTGATTCTGGAGCGTGATCACAGGGGCACTTTTAGTTTAACTTGGGAAGAGGAAAGAATTTCAATTGTCTACCAGCACGCATAACTCGAACGCATATACGCATCGCGAAAAGAAATTTCTGATCGGGCCTCTGCTCGTTGGGATCATCGCAGTTGCGGTGTTTCTCTACGTCTATTTCACACTTCCGTCGCGACCTTACGAACTGCATGAAGCTAGCCCTGCGGCGCAGGCTCCGCACTAAGCCATTGGCTGGCGAAAGCCTCCGCGTCTTCGTCCAAGGTCAATAGCTCGCGAGCCGTCTGTGCGCCGTTTTCGGTGTAGGTTGCCTCGACACCCTGCGGTGTTGGTTTGAGGTCGAGGCGGCGCTGTTTCGCTTCGAGACGCAAGGTTGTGTCGAGCCAGGTGAAGCGCACCATCGTGCGCTGCCGATGACCGATGAGGCGGCAGGCGGTGAGCAATTTTTCAGTGAAGGGTCCGGATTTGAGAGCCTCGGCAACGGGTGCCGCCGCAAGGGTAGCCAGACGCTCCGCTTCGCGCTGGGCGAGTTCCTCTTTGCGTTTGGCCGGGTCTTTTTCTTCGCGCGACTCAAGCGCTTTCAGGTTGTTCTCGAGATTGTCGAGGAAGCTCATATCCTCACGGTACACTGAGATTATGTTCTTTCGCCGGGAAAAACCACGGGAATTCGTATTTGAAGATCGTCTTGAAACGCTAAAGCTGAGCGGGATGGCCGTGGGCAAAAAGGGGAATGGCAAGTCGCCAGTGATGCGCAAGGGTTGCGCCGCGATACTCATCGACCGGGGAGACAAAGTGGAAGTGGAACGGGCGGGTGTTGTTGTGGGCCATGAGATCGGGGAGCTTACTCACGGCGGTTATCAGATGTTTTTCGTCACGCCAACGGGCGTGAAGGAGCCGGCGCTAGCGGAGCAGCTTGTGGAGCTGCATCAATTTTTTGAAGACCTCAAGGAAGGTCTGGGGCACGACAGCCTCTACAATACAAGCCTGGGGACCACGAACCAGCGGCACATGTACGATCGCGTCAAGGGCCGTGATCACCAGGCGAAACACTAAATTACTTTTCTTCGATCACGACGCTGGTCAGAGTGTCGCCACCCTGGATGGCATCGACGATAGACTGGCCTTCGAGGACCTGGCCAAACACAGTGTGCTTGCCGTCCAGCCAATCGGTCTTGATGTGGGTGATGAAGAACTGGCTGCCATTGGTGTTCGGACCGGCATTGGCCATCGAGAGGCTGCCGCCCTTGTGGCGTAACCATTCGTTGCCCGCGAATTCATCATTGAAGCGATAGCCGGGGCCGCCGCGACCGCTGCCTTCGGGGTCGCCGCCCTGAACCATGAAGTTGGGGATCACGCGATGGAAGAGGGTGCCATCGTAGAAGCCGTCTTTGGCGAGAAACACGAAATTATTGACGGAATTGGGAGCATTCTTCGGGTAGAGCTCGACGACGATCTTGCCTTTGGACGTGTCGAAAGTGGCGGTGTATTGCTTGTTGACGTCGATCGACATCGGCGGCGGAGCCGGGTAGGATTTTTGAGCCATATGTTTTTAGTTTAGGCGAAGATAGTTGTCCATGAGCTTTGGGGGACTCAACAAAGGGTGGGTGGGCCATGTGGCGTTGCCAGCCTTGAAGAGAAGGAAGTGAGCGCCACCGACGAAAAGATAAATGCCAGTGGGGATTTTTTCGAGCAGGCTGGTGCAATCGCAGCAACACATCGCGGGATCTCTTTTGAGGTTGCCGCCGCACATGAAGCTGCGCCTTGAGGCTGGGGCCAAACGGGTCGTTGAGGTGATGTTTTGAAAGGGAAGTTTTGCCGGCGATCACGACGCATTTGTCGCCTGCGCCCGTAGTGGTTGGGAGTCAAACCGGAGAGGGATCTCGCGCCAATTTTCCTAGGATAGAGCCTTGTGGACGACTTCGCCGGAGACGTCGGTGAGGCGGAAGTCGCGGCCCTGAAAACGATAGGTCAGTTTCTTGTGGTCGATTCCGAGAAGATGCAGGATGGTGGCCTGGATGTCGTGGACATGGAGGCGATCGCCGGTGGGAGAGAAGCCGAGCGGGTCCGTTCCCCCGACAATGGTGCCGGGTTTGAGACCACCGCCAGCCATGAAGAGCGAATAGGCATCGATGTGGTGGTTGCGTCCGAGCTTGCCTTTTTCTCGGACTTCGCCCATGGGGGTGCGACCGAATTCCCCGCCCCAGATGACGAGAGTGCGGTCGAGGAGGCCTCGCTGTTTGAGGTCTTTAATGAGTGCGGCGGAGGCTTGGTCGACTTCGCGACAGACCTGTTCGAGAGGCTTGGTGAGATCGTCGTGGTGATCCCAATCGGTGTGATAGAGCTGCACGAAGCGGACACCACGTTCGACGAGGCGGCGGGCGAGGAGACAGTTGTTGGCGAAGGCGTTTTCGGGGGCACCGGGTTTGGCTCCATACATCGCGATGGTCTCGGGAGATTCCTGGCCGAAGTTGATCAGCTCAGGACCGGAGGTTTGCATGCGGAAAGCCATCTCGTACTGGGTGATGCGGGTGTCGATTTCGTTGTCACCGGTGTATTGTTTTTCGAGGGCGTTGAGGTCGCGGAGAGCTTCGATGGTTTGGCGCTGCTGATCGGCCGTGATGCTCTTGGGCGTAGAGAGATTGAGGATGGGGTCGCCGGTCGAACGGAAGGGGACGCCCTGGAAGCTGGAGGGGAGGAAGCCGCTAGACCA
Source organism: Bryobacter sp. (assembly GCA_046594355.1). Lineage (GTDB taxonomy): Bacteria > Acidobacteriota > Terriglobia > Bryobacterales > Bryobacteraceae > Bryobacter. The sequence goes on along the minus strand of JBKJSR010000759.1, from coordinate 4,194 downwards.
GAGTTGGGCACCACTGCGGGGACCGCGCGGGCCGGACTGCAGAACGACGAAGCCGGGGAGGTCTTTTGATTCGCTGCCCAATCCATAGGTGACCCAGGAGCCGATGCTGGGACGTCCGGCACGGACCGAGCCGGTGTTCATGAAGAGCTTGGCGGGGCCGTGTTTGAAATTGTCTGTCGCGACGCCGTGGAACATGGTGAGGCTGTCGGCGACTGAGGAAATGTTGGGCACGAGATCGGAGAAGTACATGCCGGCGTTGCCCGTCTGCCTGAAGGCGCGGCGAGTGCCGAGCATCTTGGGCGGCTCTTTGGAGAAGGTGTCCATGAAGGCGAAGCGCTTGCCTTTGAGGAGTTCTTCGGGAGCAGTTTTCGAGTCGTACTTAATGAGTTCGGGCTTGTAGTCGAAGAGCTCGAGCTGACTGGGGCCACCGGCCTGGAAGAGGTAGATGACGTGGTCGATCTTCGCTTCGTGATGCTTGGTCGCGCCGTGGAGATATTGCGCGGCGAGGCTGATGCCCGAGTTGCGGAGGAATTGGCGGCGAGTGCTGTCGAGTAGGGTCATGGGCGTGTGAGGAATTCGTCGAGATTGATGAGGATGCGGGCGACGGCGGGCCAGGGGTCTTGTTGCGAGTCGCGTTGCACGCGGATGAAGCGGAGCATGCGTTCGAGTTCGCCGGGACGGGGATTGCGGCTGAGAGCGATCTGGTAGCCGGTGTTGACGCGGGCGGGGTCTGCCGTCGCCGATTGCGTGATGCGCCTGGCTAGCGCTTCGGCGAATTCGGTGGAAGACTCGTCGTTGAGCTGAGTGAGAGCCTGGAGTGGCGTGTTGGAACGGTTGCGGCGAGTGCAGGAGACGCTGGAGTCTGGAGCGTCGAAGACGACAAGACTGGGATGAGGGGCGGAGCGTTGGAAGAAGGTGTACATGCCGCGCCGGTAGCGGTCTTCGCCGGTTGACGTTTTCCATTCACGGCGGACTTGAGTGACCTGATAGACGCCAGCGGGCTGGGGAGGATAAACGCTGGGGCCGCCGAGCTTGGGCGCGAAGAGACCACTGGCGATGAGGGAGGCATCGCGGATAATTTCGGCGTCGAGACGGAGACGGTTTTGACGGCTGAAGAGTTTGTTTTCGGGATCGGTAGCGGAGGCGTTGGAGCCTTGACGGTAGGTGGCCGAAGTGACGATGAGGCGATGGAGCGCCTTCTGGCTCCAGCCTTTTTCGATGAATTCGAGAGCGAGCCAATCGAGGAGTTCGGCATGGGTGGGCTTGTCGCCCTGGGCACCGAAGTCGGATTCGGAATCGACGATGCCGCGACCAAAGTAATTCTGCCAGACGCGATTGACGGTGACGCGTGAGGTGAGGGGGTGTTTGGGATCGACGAGCCATTCGGCGAGGTCGAGACGGTTGGCGTGGATGCTTGGCTTGGCGAGAGGCGGGAGGATGCGGGGAACGCCGGGGGTGACGGGAGCGCCTTTGCGCATGAAGTCGCCGCCGAGGTGGACGTAGGCGTCACGCGGTTTGGCGAGGTCGCGCATGATCATGGTGCGGGGGAGCTTGGGTTTGCTGGCGCGGAGTGTGGCTAGTTCTTTGTCGATCGAGACGAGGATCTCGTCTTTGGTTAAGTCGCCCGAATAAACTGCAAGGCGCATTCGCATGCGCTCTTCGGCATCAAGGATCTTTTGTTGCCAATCGGCGAAGTCGGCCTTCTCTTTGTCCGTGCCGATTTCGAGGAAGGGTTTGTTGAAGAACTTGCGCTCGGCTTCTTTGTCGACTTCGTCGGAGTTGTTGAAGAAGGCGAAGAGCTGGTAGTACTCGCGTTGTGAGACGGGATCGTATTTGTGGTCGTGGCAGCGGGCACAACCGAGTGTGAGGCCGAGGAAGGCGGCACCAGTGGTTGCGACGCGATCGGCGACTGCTTCGACGCGGTACTGTTCGAAGTCGATGCCGCCTTCAAAGTTGGAAGTAGTGTTGCGGTTGAAGCCGGTAGCGATGAGTTGCGGATGGGTGGGGTTAGGGAGAAGATCGCCGGCCAATTGTTCGACGACGAAGCGGCTGAAGGGCATGTCGTCGTTGGTGGCTTTTATGACCCAGTCGCGGTACATCCAGATGTCGCGGGGAGCGTCGATGGTGTAGCCGTCGGAGTCGGCGTAACGGGCGATGTCGAGCCAGTTGCGGCCCCAACGTTCGCCGTAATGGGGGGAAGCGAGGAGTCGGTCGATCTGCTTTTCGTAGGCGTTGGGAGACTGGTCGGCGAGGAAATTGTCGAGTTCAAGGAGAGTGGGAGGGAGGCCAGTGAGATCGAGACTGACGCGGCGGAGGAGGGTGGCGCGGTTGGCTTCCGGAGAGGGGTTGAGAGAGGCGGCATCGAGCTTGGCGAGGATGAAATTGTCGATTGGATTGCGGAGCCACTTCGTGTTGCCGACTGCAGGGAGCGGATGGCGGATTACGGGCTGGAAGGCCCAGTGGCTGGAGCCGGGACGTTTGGACTTGAGAAGATTTTCGGGGACGGGCATGCCGACGACGACCCACTTTTCGAGAGTGGCGATTTGATCGGAACTGAGCTGCTTATTGGGCGGCATCTTGAGATCGCCGACGTGACGGGCGGCGTTGAGGATGATGTCGACGGAAGCGCCGCGATTGCCGCCACGGAGAATGGACTCGCGAGTCTGGAGCGAGAGGCCGCTGGTTGCATTGGCTTCGCTGTGACAGCCCCAGCAATTGGCGCGGAGGATGGGGCGGACGCTGGTTTCAAAGAATTGGGCGTCGGGGGTTTGGGCCGAAGCGAAGCTTAGCGCGGTGAGGAGGATCGCGAAGGGAACTAATTGCTGCACTGCAAATATCTTGTCAAATTTGGAGGGAGTTGTGGTGCTGGAGTTTGGAAGGTTTTTTTTATGAGGGGGGTTGGGGCGATTTTTTCCAGAGTCGTAACTGGTTTTGCGGAGGTTGGGGGGAGATCAAGCTGTCTAAGACTGCACACCGCAAAAAGGGCAACCCCGCGAGGAGTTGCCCTTTTAAGTCTGTTCTCCGTCAGCCAGGTTTAGCTGAAGCTCGCGAGACCGGCCGCCTCATCGTCGGACACTTCAAATACGGTGTAAAGTTTGGTGATCTGCAACAGATCCTGAACTCGCTTGGTCAAACCGAGCAGCTTCAACTTGCCACCTGCATTGGAAACGGTCGTGTAGCCGCTCACGAGTTCTCCGATACCGGAACTGTCGATGTAGCTCACTTCCGACAGGTTCAGCAGAATCTTCTTGTCGCCCTTGGTTACCAGGTCTTTGATCGTATCGCGAAATGCGCTGGATCCTTCACCCAGTGTGATGCGGCCGGCCGCATCGATTACAGTCACATCGCCAACCTGGCGGGTGGTCATTGTTACGCTCACAGTTTTCTCCTTCGGAATGTCAGAAAATCAATCTTAAGCCAACCGCTTTACCATCTGGACGAGGGTGCCCTGGGGAACACGCGGAGCATGTTCACATTCATCCATGAAAGCGCGCATCAGCAATAATCCACGGCCAGACTGCTTCAACAAATTCTCCTGGGCCAATGGATCGGGTACATCTATATCGTCAAAACCGTCGCCCTCGTCACCGATCGTGACAGCGAGCGTTCCCGGTTGGGCTTCGAGCTTCAGGTAAACCCGCTTCCGCGCATTATACTTATTGCCGTGCGCCACTGCATTGACCATGCATTCCCGAACAGCCATCGAGATCGAATTTTGATCGTCCTCGTTAAAGCCAATCTTGCGGGCAAGGTCCAAAGCAGCCTTTTCGGCCCGATCGACGCTGTCAAGCGTCGATTCGAGCTGATGTTCCTGCGTTTCCTGTTCGAATGAAGCGGCCATGAGTTCTACCCGTAGTTTAATCCGGGAATAAGGTCGAATGATTAGCTTGTCAGGCGAAGCGAGTTGCTGTCAAGTGGGGAAGCAAAGCTGTTTTGGAGGAGCAACAGAAAATTGCCCGCTAAGGGATCGATACGCCCGATGTATAACGACACTCTTCATCAAACTTGCCTTGTGGCCTTCTTGACGACCAACCTTTGAGTATTGCACCAGCTTCGACCGCGACAGTTCCGGAGAATTGTCCAATACAAGATGAGCATGAAAAGGGAGAAGGTGGAGTAGGCATGCTGGCCACAAGGCAAGTTTGATGAAGAGTGTCGTTATACATCGGGCGTATCGATCCCTTAACGGGCAAT
>JBKJSR010000464.1:0-2828 GCA_046594355.1 Bryobacter sp. | reverse complement strand
TTTTTGCGATTACCCAACTTGAAAAGTTCCAGCGCGCCCGTCGAAAAGACTCTCATACGAATGAAGCGGCGTTCCTTCGTATTCAAGGGCATCATGCGATTCACGTACGATGAATCTCATGCCCGTACCAACGCTACCATGTGGAAATGGAAATGCAACTCGATTGTCGAATCACCAAGGCGGCAAGCGAACAATGGCAAGGAGCAGCTTTGCGCTTGGAGAGTCGATTCCGTCAGAGTTGGGGGCGTTCAAGAGGGAATCTGCGGATCTGCCAGAGCCCAGTAGTCGAGGCGGGTGCTTCACCAGTCACGCATTTCCCTTCAGGTTGATAGCCGCTTCTGTGACGCGCACCGGTGACTGGCTTGTAGAAGTGCATAACGTTCTGCATGCTCAAAATGTAAAATGCTATTTAGGAACGGCTTTTCCTGGGAGCTGCTTAGTTCGCATATTTTTTTGCTCGGCTTGATACGCTTCAATGGCCTTAACAGCAAGCATCATCGGATGGGCCACTATGATGCCAGAGTTGGATTCAACGAACTGCGGAGAGGCTAACGGGTTAACCCTCCCACCCTTTACGAGTAACGGATCATTGAGATAACTTGAGACTATCGCCAAAACTCTAGTTTCGTTGTCTTGATCTCTGAACAAAACCGGAGATCCAGAAAAGCCTCGATTGTTTATTCCATCGAAGTAAAATACCGCACGGCCACCAATATTTTCAATGGCTCCGAGCGTAGCGTGCTTCAGGAACGGAAGGTCCCTGGGTCCATCGGGAAACATGCTTCGCTTATTCCAACCTAAAGGGTAGCCGAGGAAAAAAAATTGCTGACCAACGTTGATATTTCCGGTCACCAAGGCGAGCGGCATCTCGTCGACATTAATTACGCGGGCATCCGTAGGCACAAGCACCGCGATGTCAGGCTCATCTGGATTTCCGCAGCGCAGCACCGCTTTGATCGCGAATTGCTCAAGTTTTTGTGTCTGTGGATTGCGAAGTTTAATACTGCCGGGGGTAGTAAGTTGCGCCACTACATGCTGGGCGGTGATCAAGAATTGTTCGCCCTTGTGTTCGTAGGCGAAAATGGTCCCGCTTCGGTTTCCGCTTTCGAAATAAAAGACCCTGGAAAAGGCGTTCACTGTGACCTGAGCACGAACGCTGATAACGGACAGGCAGGGCAGAAGCATCATCAGAAACTTTAGCTTCACGCGGAGGCCTCAACTTTCTTGGTGCAGCGAGCAGGTATGGCGATTTGCAGCCGAGTTTACGGTTGGTAGCAAGGCTGACAAATCGGGGCCAATTTGATTCTTATACGGTTGAAAATTCTGGAGCCACCCGCCGGAATCGAACCGGCGACCTACTGATTACGAATCAGTCGCTCTACCAACTGAGCTAGGGTGGCCCTTGACCTTCTTATTTTATCATCGCTGCCCCGCTATCGGCTACTCGATTCCCTTTTCCTCGCGATAGCCACCGCAGCCACCGACCTTGCATACTAAAGAATTGATGCGATTTCTCATTGCCATTCCAGCAGTCCTGCTCATAGCTTTTAATCTTTCCGCCAGCGGCCCGGAGACACCCTCCGCCGCTCTAAACCGGCAGCTCCCCAAGTGGGTGCGCTTCAGTTTCGATCACCGCTTTCGTTTCGAAGATTATCGCGCCCTGCGTTACAACGAAGCCAACGACGACCACTGGCTGATCAATCGTTTCCGCGTCAACCTCACCCTTCTGCCCACCTCCTGGTGGTCCTTTACCTTCCAGGGTCAGGACGCGAGGATCTTCTTCAAGGGCAACCCCGCAGGTGCCGCGCCCTTCATCAATCGCACCGATCTGCGCCTGGCCTTCACCGATTTTGGCAACCCTGCCAAGGGCCGCATCGCATTGCGGGTAGGCCGTCAGGAACTCGCTTACGGAGAAGACCGCGTCCTGGGCGCGGCGAACTGGGGCAACGTGGCCCGCAGTTTCGACGCCGTCAAGCTCATCCTTCGCCAAGGCCCGCTTCAGCTCGACCTCTTCTCCGCCTCCGTCGTCAATATCCAACAGCGCGGCCTCTCTCACCACATCCAGGGCAACAACCTGCATGGCGCTTACCTGCGCTGGAACGAAGCGTTGCCCGGCACATTGATCGAGCCCTATTTCTACTGGCGTGTAGGCAGGGGCAGGGGCGATGTGCCCGGTGGCACGGCCCATGGCGACCGCCGCATCGCCGCTCTGCGCATGATTGGCAAGCTACCCGCGAACTTCGATTATTCGACCGAGTTCCTTCATCAAATGGGTACGCTCGGCAACACTTCGATCAGCGCATCCGCGATGCACCTGATGGCCCGCTACAGCTTCGCGAAACGAAAGTGGAAGCCACGCTGGCTCGCTGAATTCAACTACGCCTCAGGCGACAAAACCCCAGGCGATGGACGCAGCGGCACCTTCGACCAGATCTATCCAACTCCCCACGATAAGACCGGCCTTGCCGATCAGATCGGCTGGCAGAACATCAGACACGTCGCGACTGGTTTTGAAGTCACTCCCTGGCGCAAGCTAATCCTGCGCACCACCGCTCACAACTGGCACCTGGCCCAAGCCCGCGACGGGATCTATCTTGTCAATGGCACGCTAGTGTTTCGCGATCCAACGGGACGGACGGGCAAGCATATCGGCGAAGAGCTCGATGCAACAGCCTCCTACACCGTTGGCCCGCACATTGTAGGCGTTGGCGTTGGGCACCTCTTTCCGGGAGAGTTTCTAAGCCACTTCAGCCAGGGCAAGAGCCTCAACTACTTCTACCTCAATGTTGGCTATCGCTTTTGAGCCATTTTTTCAGATCGGGAAACAG
>JBKJSR010000681.1:0-4758 GCA_046594355.1 Bryobacter sp. | reverse complement strand
GAACTTCAATTGGCACCTGCTGCGTCGAAGAGATCGTCGTCATTCCATCCTCCAGCTACCCATGGGCGCTGGGCATGTTTGAGTTAGCGCGGCGAAATCCTCACTGAACCACTCCAGCGTTACTCGTCAGAAATTCAACTTCAGAGCCAACTGGCCCTGCCTAGGTGTGTTGCCCTGCCCTCCGACGGTTCCAAATGCGGCGTTGGTGGGAGCATAAAATGAATTCCCGCCGCCAAATACAACTCTGTTGAACACGTTAAAGAATTCCACCCGGAGTTGAATGTTGACGGTTTCCGTGAATCGAAAGTATTTGGATAGATTCACGTTTTCGTTGAAGAAAGGAAAGCCCCTGAGATTGCCTAGGACTCTTGGGGCATTGCCGAAAGTGAAATCTGCCGGTTGGGCGAATGCAGCAATGTTGAAGAGTTTGTCTTTCGCCGGATCGAAGCCGCCTCGCTTAAACTGCGGATCGACGTTGGGAACAATGTTCGGCCGATTGCCTCCACCAAAAATCGGCAATACATTGGCGGCCCCAACTGCTACAGGCGTCCCAGTCCGGTAACTTGTCACCCAGCCGAACTGCCAGCCGCCAATGAGCCGTCCCGCTACCCCCGGTTTGTTAAGCAGCTTTTTCCCTGTGCCGATGGGCAGTTCGTATAGCCCGCTGACGACCAGCATATGCGGAATATCGCTCGGGGCGAGGCTGTATTCAGCTTTCCTGTTAAAGGTGTTAACCGCTGTGCCGTTAAACGTTCCAAAACCCGAATTCGTATTGCTCATCTGGCGCGAAGCCGTATAACTTACAAGAAATTCCAACCCTTTGCTAAAGCGGCGTTGGGCGGTAAGTTGAAATGCGTCGTAACGGGTCACTCCCGTTTCCTGGAAGTTACTGGTAATCGTGTTGTATTGAGGATACGGCCGCAATGCCTGAGCCACACTACCTGAAAAACCAGGGTAAGGGATCGCAATGTTGGCAGCGCGCGCCTCCGGGGAGTTGATGTTTTGTTGCAACACTCTCCCCAGACTCAAGAAGCTGGGATTCACCTGGTTTAAGTTCTCAAGATTGGAAAAGAGCCTGATCCCCTTATTGCCTACATAGCTGGCGCTAATGAGCACGGAACCTGGAAGTTCACGTTCCATTCCGAGTGTCCAGTTTTGAATGTAAGGGGCAGTGGCTTGATATTGTCCGGCGAAGTTCACATTTTGATTGTTCCCAATCCCGGGTCGGAATGGCGCGACGACCGGCAATGGAAAGGTCCGGTCCCAAGAGCCGTGTCCGGGGGTCACACCGGCGTCTTGAGAGACCGCATTGTAGTTTCCGGATAAGCCGTTCAGGAAATTAGTCTTGATGCGGCTCTGCCCCAAGTCATTCGCTCCCCCTAGCCCGTAAACAATCCCGTACCCTCCTCGGATCACAGTCCGTGGGTTCATTGCATATGCGAAGCCAAGCCTCGGGGCGAAGTTCTTATATTGAATGTCGGCGATCCGTTCCTGGCCCGAGCAAAATTGGCAGGTGCCAGGCGTGGTCAATGCCCCCAATCTCCCTCCGGCTTCGGGATTGGGAATGCCGGGACTGAAGAAAGCAATACGATTCGTATCTTCGGAAGCCGGTACGAACAAGTCGTATCTCAGACCCAGATTCAAGGTCAATTTGGGCGTCACCTTAAAGTCGTCCTGGATGTAGCCCGAATAAGAAGAGTTACGGAAAACCCGATCGGCCAAGCCAGTGGACGCCGAGGCCGAATCTGCGATTCCGAGCAACCAACTGGCGAAGGGATGGCCAAAGTTAGCGAAATTTGGCGAGCCAGGCAACGAAGTCGAACGGTTACTGAATTCAAAGCGCGCTGGGCATCCTTCGCAAATTGATGTCGTGTTGCGGGATTGGCGGAATTCAAAGCCAATGTTCAGGGAGTGTTTATTCTTGATCCAGAGAACGTTACTCACAGCGCTAGAACCGGGTTGAAAATTAAAGTCTCCTTGAAATCCAGTTCCAAGCTGCACCGGAGCGGCAAGCGGGCCGAAAAAGAGCATGCGTGGAAATGCGTTCGTCGGCCCCTTTGGAATCCCCGGGAAATCGATCGAGGTATTAGCCGGACCACCCACTTCCTGGTTATTCAGGATTCGAAACCACGCTGTCCCGGCACTTAGAATCAAGTTGGGCTTGATCCCGTAGGAATAGTTGGCCAGGTATGCCGTAGCGATACCAGGGCATTTCGATAAACCGCTCAGGGGTCCACTGATGTTACTGCCCAATACACACTGATTCGGTGATTCCGTCCGCCAGTTTGTAAAGCTAACGCGCTGTCTGTCGCTGATGTTGTGCGCGAGGTTATAAGACCAGGCGAAATTATTGTTGGGGATACTTGGAATCCCCGGCCCGATATTGTTTACCAAGCCCGCTTCCGTTGGCGTAGGAATCAGAGGAAGAACCCTCGCGGAAGTGGCGCTGATCCTGGACGCGGGAATGCTGTTCCCTGGGAAGGGCAGCCGGGTAAGTGGGTCGTAGATCGGAATCAGGCCTCCACTTGGATCCTTCAGATTGGAGAAATCTCCCCTCCGGAATTCAGTTGTAGGCACCGTAAATCGAGTGTTCAGCGCGGCACCACGGAACTTATACCAGCTCACGGCCGCGTTAAAGAAAGTGCGATTTTTGCCGTTGTATACCTTCGGAATCAACAATGGGCCGCCGACGGTAAAGCCATATTCATTTTGTTTGTTGATGGAGCGGGTAGGGGCGAAGAAGCCTCGTGCATCGAACTGTGTATTTCGCACAAAGTCGAATGCGTTGCCGTGCAATGCATTCGTGCCTTGCCCGAAGTGGTAATTCTTGACTCCTTGACCGCGGCCATACTGGGCGGAGAACACCGAGGTCAACACCTTGAATTCGGAGATCGCCTCAAACGGAGGATTTATGCCAGTCTGGAATCCATTGGTTTCAAACGAAGCCATCGGAACACCGTCGAAGAGCACTTCGCTGTTAAAATCGACACCACCGTTAATGCGGCTTGAAAATGTATCCCCTTGAACGCCTGGAATGAGAAATACAAACGCGTCGATTTGCCTGCGTCCGCCTCCGACGAGGAGTGGCAGATCCTTGACCACTCTCTCTTCCAGAGAAGTCGAAACTTCAACAACGGCATTATTGATTTCCACTACTGAACTCTTCACTTCCAATATTTCCGTAGTGTTGCCAACGGGAAGCGAGAAGTCGAGCACTAGGCGGCCGGAGTAAACCAGACGCGAGTCCTCGGAAACAGCGGTCTTGAAGCCCGGTTTCGCCGCCGTGACCTTGTAAACCCCAGACTGCAGCGGTTCAATTCGATAAGTGCCCGAGTCGTCGGTGGTCGCTTTCGCTTTTGCGCCAGTCTCCAATTTGGTCGCCGTGATTTCGGCTCCCGCAACCGCCGAGCCCGAAGCGTCAGTAATCACCCCCGAAATGGAACCCACATTCGTTTGGGCAATCAAGACCGCCCCAAGGCAATTGAAAAGCACGATCGCTGCAGTGATCGTGGTCGGAAACCAACTCGGTTTACTTGTCATGCTAACTCCCCTGAAATAGATAGATCCATCGGTTCAACAACAAGCACGCTTGTCTCTAGGCGAAATCGTATCCTCTTTCCCGATGCGACGCAATGCTCGCCCCTTATAGATTTTCGTCAAATCTTTACAGAATTCACCAAAGCTGCCAGGATCTAGTATCCTTGGCGCAATGGCACAACGCATCCGCCGTGTCGCACTCATTTACGACGCCACCATGGTCTACGACCTGCGCGTGATGGGCGGTGTAGCCGCCTATCTGCAAGGCTCGACCCAATGGAGTGTCTACATCGAGGAAAGCGCTTTGAAAGATCAGCGGCTGCCCGATTTGGAGGCCTGGGAGGGCAACGGGATCATTGCGAATTTTGATCATGCAAACGTGGCGCTGGCCGTTTCCAAATCGAAACTGCCAGCGGTTGGCTTCGGCAGTGGCTATGGCTGGTACGCCCCAGAATCGAAAATTCCCTATTTCTTTACGAACAACGAGGCCATTGCCGGTTTGGCGGCCGACCATCTGTTACAGAAGGGATTCCGGAATTTCGCTTTCTGCGGCTACCCACACACTCCGATTAACGGCTGGTCGGAAGAGCGCGGGATTGCCTTTCAAAAGCGTGTAGAGCAGCGCGGCTTCACCTGCATAACTTACAAAGATCGTCACCGCAAAATCCACCGCTGGGCCGAGATGCAGAAATCGCTGAGCGCTTGGCTGCTTGCTCTTCCAAAGCCAGTTGGGTTAATGGCGGCGAACGACAATCGGGCTCGCCAGGTACTGGAAGCCTGCCGCGAGTGCGGCCTTCGCGTTCCAGACGAAGTTGCCGTCATCGGTGTCGACAACGACCACGTCCTGTGCCAGCTCAGCAGTCCTCTCCTTAGTAGCATCGAGCAAGGGGCATCGCGCGTTGGATTTGAGGCTGCCGCGTTATTGGACAGGATGATGATCGGCAAGACGCCCTTCAATAGCCAGTTCGTGATTGAACCGGAAGGAGTCGTCATGCGCCTCTCTACCAACGTGATGCCGGTTGAGGATCCGGAAGTCGCAAAGGCGATGTCGTTTATTCGGCAATATGCGTGCGATGGCGTCAACGTCCACGACGTTGTCGCTGCTGCGGCGGTATCGCGATCTGGACTTGAATTGCGCTTCAGGACGATATTGGGACGCACGCTCCACACGGCAATTCGAGAGGCCCAATTTGAAAGGGTGAAGGCACTCATCACCGAAAC
>JBKJSR010000679.1:0-9930 GCA_046594355.1 Bryobacter sp. | reverse complement strand
CCGGCGCTGCTCCTGTTCGGCGAGCTGCACAGGTTTGGCTGTTGCCAGAAAGGTGAGAACTCCATCATTTCCTCCCCGGCCCGTCACTCCTTCGGCCGGTTGCGACCAGGGGGAGTTGCCGAAGAAATCGATCAACTGCTCTTCACTCCATTGCTTCACATCGGTCGATTCCCAATAGGGCGTCACCGTCAACAGCGCCATCGTCAAAATCCACTTCGCCATATCGATATGCTATCCACAATGAAACTTGTTTCTTATCGAGGCCGGCGCGCCTACCAGTGGGAGAACGATGCCCTTCGCGTGACCGTGATGGTGGAAGGCGGACACATCGCCGAAATTTTTCACAAAGCCCAAGGCATCAATCCGCTCTGGACTCCGCCCTGGCCCACGATCGACCCTTCCACATACTCAGCCGCCAAACATCCCGAATACGGCACCGGTCCCGAGGCCAAGCTGCTTGCGGGGATCATGGGTCATAACCTGTGCGTCGACTTCTTCGGGCCGCCTTCCGAAGAAGAGGCAACCGCCGGCTACACCGTACACGGCGAGGCTTCCATCGTTCCTTACGATGAAAATCTCAAGGCCCATCTGCCGCTCTCGCAATTGAATGTGCAGCGCAAAATGGAACTCGACGGAAACCGGATTCACTTCACCGAAGAGGTAGAGAATCTGTTGCCCTTTGATCGCCACATCGCCTGGCAGGAGCACGTCACGCTGGGGCCGCCCTTTGTCGAGCGGGGAGTGACAAAGCTGGAAGCCCCGATCATGCGTAGCGCAAAGTTGAACGAAGGCGAATTTGAGTGGCGCGACCGCACCTATCCTTCAGCCAACAAGAGTGCGGATTACCATGCCCACCTGCTGAGCAAGGGCGAAGTGAAGATAACGAACCCCCGGCTCAAGCTGGCAATTGCTTACGAATGGAACTTGCAAGACTTCCCGTGGCTTGGCATCTGGGAAGAAAATTGCGATCGCACTTTTGCCCCCTGGAATGGCAAGACGATTACTTGGGGCATTGAATTTGGTGCCAGCCCCTACCCTGAGTACCGCTTCCGCCGCGCCACTCGTGGCTTGCTCTGGGCTGCGCCTACGGCGGTATGGCTCCCCGCGAAGAGCAAGCGAAAAATCTCTTACACGATGACGCTTTCGGCAACGGTTTAACGATGCCGAGTGCCGCAGAAGCCGTATCAATCATCCAGTCGAACCAGCGGGTTTTTGTGCATCAGGGTTGTGCCGAGCCCGAGCCCCTTCTTGAGGCGATGACCGAGCGCGCCGCTGAATTGACCAATGTGGAAGTGATCCACATGGCCATGATGGGCAGCGCCAGATATACAGAGCCCGAATTCAGCAAGAGCTTCCGGCACAATGCACTGTTCATCGGAGCCAATGTGCGCAAGGCAGTGCAAGCGAACCGGGCCGACTACATCCCGATCTTTCTTGGCGAAATTGAAGGGCTTTTCCTCGATGGAAGTTTGCCGATCGATGTTGCGCTGATGCAATGCACACCGCCTGACCGCAATGGCTTCGTCAGCCTTGGACCAAGTATCGATGCTTCTCTTACCGCTGCAAGGATGGCGCGGCATGTGATCGCAATCACGAATCCGCGCATGCCCCGCACGCACGGCGACACCTTCCTGCACGTAAAAGAAATTGATGTTCTCGTCGAAGGAGATTTCCCTCTCGCCGAACTCGAGCCTCGCCAGCCAACAGCGGAGCACCGCGCCATTGCAAAGCACATTGCAGAACTCATTCCAGACGGCGCAACGATGCAAATGGGGATTGGCGCGATTCCAGATGCGCTCCTCGAATTGCTTGGCAACCACAAACATCTTGGCGTCCATAGCGAGATGGTTTCCGACGGCATCATTCCGTTACTCGAAAGCGGCGTCATCGACAATAGCCGCAAGAAGATCAATCCCAATAAAGTTGTTGCCGGCTTCGTGCTTGGGTCACGCAAATTGCTCGACTACATTGATGACAATCCCATCTTTGAATTCCGTCAGACCCGCTACACGAACGACCCCTTCCAGATCGCCCGTAACCCCAAAGTTTGCGCAATCAATGCAGCCATAGAAATTGATCTGACGGGGCAGGTTTGCGCCGACTCCATCGGCGAGCTTCCGTACTCCGGGATTGGTGGCCAGGTGGACTTCATTCGCGGTGCTGCGCGCAGCGAAGGTGGCATGCCTTTCATCTGTCTCCCTTCCACGGCGAAGTCTGGAAAAGTCTCGCGCATTGTGAATCGATTGAAGCCAGGGGCCGGCGTAGTCACTTCACGCGGCGATATTCACTGGGTAGTCACTGAATATGGGGCCGTCAATCTGCATGGTAAAAACCTGCGCCAGCGCGCACAACTCCTGATCTCGATCGCCCATGAGGACTTTCGCGAACAGCTTGAGCGCGATTGCGCGGCCCTCAGGCAAGCCTAGCGAGCAGCTCCAGATCCACATTGCCGCCGCTCACAACAAGACCCACCCGCTCGATCCCCACCGGGAGCTTGCCTGCCATCGCAGCGGCGATACAAACAACACCACTTGGCTCGACCACAATTTTCAGGCGAGTCAATGTGTATTTCATGGCTTCCAGAATCTCTTCTTCGCTCACCAGCAATACATCCTCGACCAGGCGCTGAACGATTGGGAAAGTGATCTCTCCCGGCTGCGGTGTACGCAATCCATCGGCGATCGTGGCGTTGCCATCCACACGCACTGGTTTGCCCGCCCGCAGGCTCAGCCAGTAGTCGTTGGCCAGTTCGGGTTCGACGCCAAACACGCGAATCGCGGGGTTGATGTCTTTGGCGATCAGCGCGCAGCCGCTCAGCATCCCTCCGCCGCCAAGACACACGACCAGTGCGTCGAGGTCGGGGATTTCTTCCATCAGCTCAAGAGCGAGAGTTCCCTGTCCGGCAATGGTCCAAGGGTGATCGTAAGGTGGAATCAGCGTTGCGCCAGTCTCGGCGGCGACCTTGCGGCCAAGGGCTTCACGATCTTCCTTAAGACGGTCGAAGGTGATGACCTGTGCGCCCATATCGCGTGTGTTAAACAGTTTGGTCTTGGGGGCGTCCTCGGGCATAATGATCGTGGCCGTCATTCCAGCGCTGCGGCTGGCATAGGCGACCGCTTGTGCATGGTTGCCGCTTGAAACAGCCACTACACCACGCGCACGGTCGCCCTCGGGGATTTGCTGCACAAAGTTCGTCGCGCCGCGTAGTTTGAAGCTGCCCGTGCGCTGAAAATTCTCGCACTTCAAGTAGCACTTCAAGCCGGTGATATCGTCGAGACCGCGTGACGTTAGCACTGGGGTCTGGTGTGTAAATCCTGTCAATCGGACCTGTGCCGTGCGCACGTCTTCCGCTGTGGGGGCTGCCAGCTTCATGCTTAGTATCCAACTCCTTTGTCGACCAGATTCTGCAGCGCTTCACCCTTGGAGAAGCGGGCAAAATTCGCAAGAAAAATTCGCATCGAGTCCTCAAGCCAGGTCTTGGTATGGTCGGCCGTGTGGGCACTGACGAGAATGTTGTCGAGCTTGTAGAAGACGTGGTTCTCGGGCAATGGCTCCACTTCGAATACATCGAGCGCCGCCCCGCGAATCCAATTTTCTTCGAGTGCCTGGATCAAGGCGATCTCGTCGATTGCATTGCCCCGGCCAAGATTCAGAATCACGCTGTCCGGCTTCATCGCACGCAGTTCCACCTTGCCCACGGTGCCTTTGGTGTCTGGAGTCGCGGGCATGGCCAGTAGCAGATAATCGCTCACGGCAATCAATTCGAGTTTGCGCTCCATGCCCCAGATTTCGTCCGCAATTTCGTCGCCGCCAGATTTCTCCGGTCGGCGGCGCAGCGCAACGATCTTCATTCCAAATGCCTTGGCGCGCTTGGCGGCCGCTTTCCCGATGTCCCCGTAGCCGAGGATCCCCAGCGTCTTTCCCTCCAGCATGTCCACATCGAAGACATCCCATTTGCCGGCCTTCTGGCTATTGCTCATGCGCCGCAAGTCTTTGGCAAAGTACAGCATGGCGGCGATGCAATATTCACCGAGCGATTGGCTGTAGGCACCTTTGGCATTCGTCACCGGAATGTCGCTCTCCCGCAAACGCGTCGCCATCAGATGATCGACGCCGGCCGAAAGCGCATGGAGCCAGCGCAATTTTTCAGCCTTGTCGATGGCTGCCTTCACCACTTCAGGCGAGGAACCAACACCGGTCAGAATCAAATCGGCGGCGGGCGCCAACTCTTCGGCGCGCTCCAGTTCTTTGGTGATTTCATACTTCACATCGGGGCCCAATTCGGTCAGGAGACTCAAATATCGACCGGTAGGTTCGGCGATCACAAGCAAATTCAGTGTTGGCATAGTTTAACTTGATAGGATATCGCGACCGCCACCATTGCTACGATGAAGGGGTGGAAGAGACTTGTAACTGCGGAACCAGATTGGTCGAAGGGGCAAAGTTTTGTCATCGCTGCGGCAAACCGACTTTCGAGATGCCTGCCGATGAAGAGCCTGTGCCGGTTGAGATGGAACAACTCCTTGATTCCGTCGAATTAAAAAGCGTGCCTGCGGAGATCAGCTTTAGCAACGGAGCAGCCGTTCGCGTGGGTTTGATTGTGGCTGCAATTTCGATGGCCCTTCTGGTTCCGCTGGCCAACCTTGGTGGCATGTCGCTGCTGGGAATCATTGTGCCAACCCTGTCCGCCGGCGCTCTGAGCGTGTGGTTCTATCAGCGCCGCACCGGCACGCCGCTCACCGTCATTGCCGGCGCCCGGCTCGGCTGGATCACGGGCGTGTTTATCTTTGCCCTCTTCCTGGTCCTGTTTACGATCAGTATCATCCCCGCTCTCGAAAGCGGCGAGTTGCAGAAAATTCAGGAGGCGGCGCTCAAAGGCAGTTTCTCTGAAGGCGATATCGCAAAGCTCAAGCAAATTTTCGAGAACCCGGTAATGCTAGCCGTTTCGATCGTGCTCTTCATGGGGATCTACTTTGTCGGCGCCACCACGCTCAGTAGCCTCGGCGGTATGCTTGGCGCGAAGCTGCTGGGCCGCAACCAGAGTCTTTAGGGCCAATCCTCCCATCAACACCCAGACTGCCCACAGCATCTCGTGATCGAGCGTGTAATAGGCCGCCACTGCGATGACCGCGTAACCCAACATTGCTGCGCCCAAGGGAATCGATTTTCTCATTGCATGTTGTAAGAAAAGCCGAATTGCAGCCGCACGACTTCGCCTTTGAATTCTGCGGGTAAAGCCGGAAAGGGGTTAGAAGCGCTGATGCCCGCGACTGCGGCGCGATCCAGCGACTCGGTACCCGATGGCCCCGATATCACCAGCTTCGGCACGCGCCCATCCCTGCTGATCGAAAATTGAATCATGGTCCTTCCGCGTCTGCCGAAGCGGGCGCTCTCCGGGATTACCGCGAACCAGTTGCGCCTGACAATTGCGAGAATGCGTTTGAGGTAAGGACGAAAGTCTACTCCCTGCGGATCGCTCAGCAACTCCAGACTCGACCCAATCTGGTTCTGCGGCTGCATTGGATTTTGCGAGGGCAAGTCCGTCACGATCTGGCCGCTACTGCCTTGCGATCCGGGAATGCTCTGGCGCATGAGTTCATCAATGCTTTGCCGCTGCATCTGCGGTATGCGTCCGTCTTCGCTGCCTTTTTTAACGCCCGCAATCTGACCGGAATTTTCGAACGGAGCGCGTTTGGGTTGTTCTTGCGCTTTGATCTCGGGAGGGGGCAACTGCGGTGCGCCAATCTGCGCCAGTTGTCTGGTATCGGGTGCTGCGGCTTGCAGTTGTGGCGGTGCCTCCACGGGCCGTGGTGCGGGCTCTGCCTTTCGCGCTGAAGTGGAGGGCGGTATGTAAGTTCTCGGCGCACGCTTTTGCTGCATGTTCGCATTCAGGTCGTCGATGTTTACTTCCTGCTTGATCGGGCCCTTGTTGGGTTCCTTTTGCGTCAACTCGAATCGGGGAGCTACGAGCGGGATTACCCTGCGTTCGATTTGCTGCCCATCCAGAGGCGACCTTGGATTGTTCTCAAACAGGCTCTTCGGTGCCACCAGGACGACTCCGAAGATTCCCAGGTGTACGAGGATGGACAGAATTGTAGCCAGGCCAAATTTTGGGCGAAAAGTTCCGTCGTCCCAATCCCGCAGGAGATTGAGATCTTCTTGTAGCCGCTCTGTTAATTCAGTAGGCAGGATAACCGGCATCTTTCAGGGTTTTCGCCACAACATCGGCATGCAATTCAATTCTAGCGACCACTTCGAGCGCAACCTTCAACGCTTGGGTTGACGTCTTCCCATCCACTTTCGGTTTCTCTCTTGTTCGGACGCTATTCAGAAAAGCCTCCAGTTCGAGAAGCAATGGCTCGCTTTTTACAACCAGATAGGGCTTGATCCTGACCTGACGCTGCGGGCCAATCTCGATTCCAAACAGTTCCTGCTTGGAGTAATCCATGCTGAGGTAGGCACCGGGCTGGAAGACTCTCATCTTGCGTACCTTCTCTGTTGACGCACGACTCGCGGTGAGGTTTGCAATCACACCGCCGGGAAATTCCATACGTACATTTGCGATGTCCACTTTCTCGCTCAGGATGTGGATACCCGCCGCTTCGATATTCACCGGTTGTTTGCCCGTCAGGGCCAATAGGATTTCGATGTCATGGATCATGAGGTCCAGCACTACATCCACATCAAGGCTGCGCGGAGTGAACAAGCTGAGCCGGTGGATTTCGAAAAAGAGCGGGAGCGTGAGCGCTTTCTCCAGCGCGATGACTCCCGGGTTGAACCTTTCGAGATGGCCCACCTGTAGGATCCTGCTTCGCTCCTCTGCGGTGTGTACGAGGCGCTGCGCGCTGGCAAGGTCGAGCGCAATCGGCTTCTCGATCAGTACATCCAAACCATTTTCGAGCAAGGCGCAACCCACCTGCGCGTGAGCGATCGTAGGCACCGCGACGACACAGGCATCGGCATTCCGCGCAATTTCTTCCAGCGATCCGAAGCTGCGCACGCCAAACTCGGCAGCCACCGCAGCGGCGCTCTCATGGTTCAGATCGTAGATGCCGGTCAACTCCGCGCCAGGCATCTCCCTAAGCACCCGTATATGATTCCGGCCAAATACACCGGCTCCGGCAACGGCGATGCGTACTATTTTCTCGTGACTTTCCAAGCTACCAGTATTTCATCTGCGTTATGATTTCCATTCAGAGCCAGCAAAATGAAATTTTCCCTCCGCGGCGTTGCCGCACTATTTGTCCTCTTCGGTCTATTCACAACCTGCACCCAGGCCCAGCAGCAGATCAAGCGCAAGAAGATTCTGGCCATTGGCGAAACGCGGGGCTTTCACCATGATGCCACCTCCACTGCGCTGTACATGATCTACGATCTCGGTAAAGAAACGGGGCTCTGGGATACCTACATCCAGACCAGTTCCGAATTCATCACCAAGAAGAAGCTTGGGGGCAACAAGCGGAACCTCGATTACTTCGATGCGGTTTTTTTCTACACGACGGGCGAGCTTGTGATGGACGACGAACAGAAGGCTGCTCTGCTCAGCTTCGTCAAGGAAGATGGCAAGGGCTTCATCGGCAGCCACTGCGCCATCGACACCAACTATCAGTGGCCTGAATATGGCGAGATGACTGGCGGATATTTTGATAGCCACCCCTGGAATACCTTCGACGCCCCCGTGATTGTAGAAGATCGGGAACACCCGATCACCTCGCATTTTCCCAAGGCTTTCACCATTCTCGACGAGATCTATCAAGCCAAATTGTTCTCTCGCGATAAGGTACGCGTACTCGCTCGTCTCGATGAATCGAAGATCGACTTGAAGGCCAAAAACGTTCATCGCACGGACGGTGATTTCGCCGTCGCGTGGGTGAAAAATTACGGCAATGGCCGTGTTTTCTACTCCACCTTTGGCCACCACGATCAGGCTCTAAACCGCCCCGACATTCGCACGATGTATACCGAAGCGATCAAGTGGGCTTTGAAGCTGACGGAAGGCGACGCCACTCCGCGTCCCCGTCCGGCTAAGTAAAGTTCCATCGCGTGGACTTCTCACCCTTGGTCCTTAGCCTTGAAGTCGCTTTTGCCGCCACTGCGATCTCGCTTGCCATGGCTTTGCTCTTTGCCTGGGCGCTGAGCTTCCTGGAATTCCGTGGCAAAGAAGTATTGGATGCCGCAATCACATTGCCGCTCGTTTTGCCGCCCACCGTGCTCGGCTACTACTTGCTCATCGTGATTGGCCGCGAAAGCTGGATTGGACAATTCTGGGAATCCCTCACCGGATCACCGCTTGTCTTTACTCCCAAGGCCGCTGTGATTGCCGCCATCGTTCACTCCGCCCCGCTTTTGACCAAATACTTGCGCGCGGCGATCGAGAGCGTAGATCCGATCTATGTGAAATCTGCGCGCAGCCTCGGCCTTCCAGAGTGGACGATTTACATGCGGGTGGTTCTGCCGTTGTGTCGCCGCGCGATCGCCGCTGCCGCCGTACTCGCCTTCGCACGCAGCCTGGGTGATTTCGGTGTCACGATTATGATTGCGGGCAACATTCCTGGCAAGACTCAAACGCTTTCGGTCGCGATTTACGATGCGGTCGAATCGGGCAACACCTCGCTTGCCCGTTGGCTGGTGTTAATTGTGTCTGCCATCGGCCTGCTGGTGGTTTGGCTAGCCAATCGCATGAACCCGCCACAGGCGCTGAGATCCTAGCATCATGCTCGAAGTCCGTTTACAAAAGCGTTTCCCCCAGGCTCAGGATTCCTCCGCCTTCGAGCTGAACACCCAATTTTCGGTCGATGCGGGCACCACCGTGCTGTTCGGCCCCAGTGGTTCTGGCAAGTCGCTTACACTCGATCTGATCGCCGGATTCTCGAGGCCCGATTCCGGCCGCATTCTGTTGAACGACCGGCTGCTCGTAGATGTTGGTACCGGCGTCTTCCTGCCTCCACAGCGGCGCAACTGTGGTTACCTGTTTCAACGCCACGCTCTGTTTCCGCACATGAGCCTGCGCGAGAATCTCGCCTTGGCTGCTACCTCGTTGCCTAAGCTGGAGCGGCACCGCAAGGTGAATCAATTGCTTGAAGCCTTTCAACTGACCGGCATTTCCGGGCGCAAGCCGACTGAAGTCTCCGGCGGTCAACGCCAGCGCTGTTCCATTGCCCGCGCCTTGGTGGTGGCACCTGAACTCCTCTTGCTCGACGAGCCTTCGGTTGGGCTCGACACCTCACTGCGCCACGATTTCTACGACATCCTTGCGCGCATTCGCAACGAGTTCGCTGTGCCAACGCTCCTCGTCACGCACGATCTCGAAGAAGTTTTTATTCTGGCCGACAAGATGCTCGTTCTGCTCGATGGCCGCATTGTCCAGACAGGCACCCCGCGCGAAATTCTCTTGCAGCCCGCTTCGTCCGGTGTTGCCGATCTGCTTGGGCTCTTCAATCTACTCCCTGCCGAGATCAAGCTCCTCGATCCGGCAAACAACCGTAGCAAACTTCGTTGGAATGACGTAGACCTCGAAGGTCCATACTACCCGGCGCGCCTGCTGGGCGATCGTGTCACCGTGTGCGTCCGCCGCGATGAAATCGCCGTGACGCCGAAGATGGGCAAAGCCGAAAAAGGCGTCCTTGCGCTCACGCTGGAAGCAGCTTCTGAGACTTCACGCACTGCCTTGCTGCATTTCAGCGGCGGGCTCATCGTCGAATTACCGCTCGAAGAGTATGCCGAGAATCGCCACCACCGCGAGTGGACTTTGCGCTTCCCTACTTCGACTTTGCGCATCCTGTGATCCGGCATTGCATCACCGCGACCGTGCCGCTAACGCCTCCTCTCGCGGATGCGATTCAGCTCCGCGCAAAGGGAGTGCCTGCCAGAGAGTTGCTCGGGCGGGCGAAACAAATCCGCTCCAGCTTCAAAGGCCTGCTGCTTGTGAAC
>JBKJSR010000319.1:0-3642 GCA_046594355.1 Bryobacter sp. | reverse complement strand
CTATACAACGGACGCAACCGCACATTCTTCTTTTTCTCGCGTGAGGGGACGGAACTGGTTCAAGGCATTACCCGCGAATTTCGTGTCCCCACCGCCGCGATGCGCGGGGGGGATTTTTCGCAACTTTTCGATGCCGCCGGGCGCCGCCTCGATCTCTACGATCCCCTCACAACGAGACAGGAAGAACAAGAGAATGGCCGTCTGGTCTCCGTGCGCGACCGCTTCAACAATAATCAGATTCCGATGAACCGCATGAGCGCGTTCACCAAACGCATCCTCGCCATCACGCCACTGCCTACAGACATCATCAATCCCAATGTGGGTAACAATCTTAAGGTGGCCGTTCCTACGAATGGCTTTCCCAATCTAAGCGACAATCCGGCAACATTGCGCGTCGATCACCGCTTTAGCGAGAAGGACAATTTCTTCTTCAAGGTCAATGGCGGCAACCGCAACGCAAACTTTCTGGGCACAGCCGGTAACAATGGCCCACCCACTTTCAATAGCGAAGCAAACGTGACTTACCTGCCGATGAGCGGCCGCTCCGCAGCTTTCAGTTTGACTCACGTTTTTTCGCCCACGCTCTTCGTAGAAACTCTCGCCAATCGCAGTTGGCTACTCACCCGAACAGTTACTGGTCCAGTCGATACGGATTGGGCGAAAGAACTTGGCCTCCCCAATCCATATGGCGAAATCGGCTGGCCGAACATCACGGGCACTGGCTTCACCAACTACAACTACATCGAAGGCGATAACCGCCGCCAACTCTACAGCATGATTTCCAACCTGGAGCAGAACTACACATGGATCCGCAAGAGTCACAATTTCTCATTCGGCGGACGCTTCCATGATGAGAAGCAACACCTGCTGCCTGACCAGGGTGCCATCTCCGGGTCGGTCGCTTTCTCCAGCCTCGCCACCTCCCTCGAATCTCCGACACTCGGTACCACCCTTGCTCCCGGCACCACTCCGCAAACTGGTCATGACATGGCGAACTTTTTTCTTGGTCATGCCAGTTCCTACACGGTTGGACTGAAGCGCGGCATCATGCGTGTCCGCGAGAAAAATTACGGCTTTTACTTTCAGGACAACTGGCGCGTTTCCCGCCGTCTGACTCTCACCCCCGGACTCCGTTGGGACATCAATCCCGCTTTTACCGAGCAGAACAATCTTCTTACTGCCTTTGATCTTGAGAGCAAGTCGATCCAACTGCCGGAATCTCTCGAACACTACTACAAGCTGGGCGTCACTACTCCACAGATCGTGCGCACTTTTGAAAACGTAGGAGTCTCCTTCAAGTCTTCCGCGGAGCTTAACAAATCAAAGCAGTTGTTTCCTTCTAACAACTTCGATATTGGTCCACGAGGTGGATTTGTCTATACTCTTCGCGAAGGCAACAACCCATCTGTCATCCGTGGCGGGTATGGACTTTATATCTCTGCGGTGCCGATGCGCACGCTGCTCGCGCAATTTTCAGGCCTTGCGCCTTTCCGCGCCAACTTTACTTATAGTCCCAACGACGCTGCGCAAAGTCCGGATGGAATTCCGAACTATCTGTTGCGCAACGTACCGGATGTCATCGCGGGTGCCAACAGCCGCAATCTGATCGACGTCAATAACCCCAATACGTTAACCCGTGGCACCAGTGTGGTCGGCCTCGACGGCAAACAACCGAGTCTTCGAATTCACGAATGGAACCTTGCCCTTGAAAAACAACTCGCGGCTTCCACTGTGGTTCGGATTACTTATAAGGGTAAGCATGGCGTAAACACCGACCAGCTCTACAACATCAACGCCACGCAAAGCAACTACGTCTGGTTTCTGACTACGGGGCGCGTGCTTCCTACGGGAGAGTTCGCAAATGTGCTCCGCCGACCCTACGATCAAAATGCGTATACCGATGTCCGGCTCCTGCAGCGCAGCGGCATTATCAATACCTCTACGTGGGCTCTCGAATTCGAACGGCGCTTCCGCAACGGACTTGGCTTTCAGGCCTTCTACACCCTCACCAACACGCTGCGCCTCGCCGGCAATTCCTTTCGCGACGACGTTGGATCCGTAGCCTCCGCATATCTTCCGGGCACTGTGCCCACCGACTTTAAAGAACTCAATCGCTTTCTCTTTTATGATCGCGATACAGGCGTCCCCAAACACCGCATCCGCTGGAATTGGATCTACGATCTTCCTTTCGGCAAGGGCAAACCATTTGGCCGCAACGTCAATTCCTGGGTCAACGCCGCAATCGGCGGTTGGAAGCTATCCGGCAATGGCACTGTTGTAAGTACCTGGTATGCTTTGCCCACAGGCAACTGGGGTGAGATGGGCAACTTTGAAACCTACGGCAATAAGTACAAGATCCTCGATTGCCGCAACACGCCCGCCGGTGCCCGCGGTGCCAAGGACGAACGCTGTATGGAAGGCTATCTCCGTTTCAACGGTTACATCTCTGAACGGTTCATCAACAGCCGCAACGACTTCGGCCTCCGCAATGGTGTTTTTGGCTTGCCGGATAATTACAAGGCCGCGCAAAAGCCTGTCATTCCCTGGCCGAAGGGAGGCAAACCTACGGACTTGAACAACGCCGATTACGATACCAACTTCGTGTACATGCCATTGGTCACCGGAGGCGTCGTACGTGTCGCCTACGACACCGGACTTCACCCTTGGCGAAACCAGACCCGTCTCGGACCCTTCAACTGGACAATGGACTCCTCACTCTTGAAGTACTTCACGTTCAACGAACGTGTGCGCCTGCGCACCAATGTGGATGTCTTCAATGTCTTTAATGTGCAGGGGCTGGTTACGCCTGCGGCCGACGGCATATCCAGCCTGGCTAATTCCTATGGCGGCTTCGCTTTCCGGCCTCGTCAGTTGCAGCTTACGATGCGGCTTGAATTCTAACTAGCGAATCGCAATTCTCGCACGCTGGCCAGCTTCGATCTGCTGCCCGTCAACCTTGACAACAATTTCGCTCAATCCAGGCCCAATGCCTTCCGGAACTTGCACATTGATCTGATACAGACCGCCGATCTGGCCAGGTGCGCCACCTGCGAAGCTCACTTCAGCCTCCTTGCCATCAATCCAGACACTAACCGTATTTACTGTATTGGCCAGGACTGTCGAGCTGAAGAAATCTCCCAGCGTAAGGGCCGTATCGATCGCGCCAAGGCCCGTTGCAAAAAGCTGCACGGTGCTGCCAGGTGCCGCTGCATTGGCCAGACTGTTGCGGCTGCCATCTTCGTTGAGCGCTACCGCTTGACCGTTGGACGTAAAAAGTCCGGGCGTCGCGCTTACTACTCTTACCGTCTTGGAATGGATTAACTGCAAGCCTTGCCAACTAAAGTACAAGAGATACTCGCCCGACGCAGGAACCGTTGTTACCCCCATTACAGTTACTTGGCGATCATTGCTGTAGACGACCGGCAAGGGTGTTCCGGTCAATGCGGCCAACGGGATGGTGCCGGAAAAGTTTCCCAGCATCAAGGCTGGATAAGGTGCCGGCTGGCCAACGGCACGCATCGAGCCGTCAAAAATCAGACCTTGTCCTTCCGCCGGCCCGAGACCTGTTCCAAAAAGTGTCGTCAACTGTCGAGGCGAAATCATATCCGAATATTCAAAGCTTGCCGCATTCACAATGCCACC
>JBKJSR010000184.1:0-5386 GCA_046594355.1 Bryobacter sp. | reverse complement strand
AATGAAAGGGCGGAATCTCGTCCGCCGGATCAAGCGCCGCCGCCTTCTGCAAATGCGCCAGCGCCTCCCCCGCTTTGCCCAGCGCGATTAACGACCGCCCCAAGCCCACCCGCGCCTCCTGAAACTCTCCGTCCAACTTAACCGCCTGCGCAAAAAGCTCCCGAGCCGCCTCCAGCCTCCCAGCTTTTCTATCGATTTCCCCCGCCTCGTAAGCCGCATTCGCGTTCGTCGGATCCCCCTTCAATTCCTCTCCAAACTCCTGCCGCGCCGCCGCCTCGTCTTTAGCCGCCAGCAGAACCCGCCCTAACCGGTAGTGCATCCCCGGACGGCCCGGCTCCACCCGCATCACCTCCCGATATTCGCCCGCCGACAAGGCGAAGTTTCCCTCCGCCTCGTGCGCCTCTCCGGCCGCCAAATGCCGCCATCCCGAATCCGGTGCCACCGCCGCCAGTTGCCGCATCGCCAAATAGGCAAAGTTTCCGAACAGCCTCCCGGTGTGATACAAAATTTCGGCGTCGTCCGGATAAATCCGGAATAACTCCAACGAAACCTCCACCGCCTGGCTATCCTTCCGCAGCGCGGTAAGACTCCGCTGCAGTTGCAATCCTGCCATCCGCTTCAATACCAGATCCGCACTTTTCCGAAACCCCTTCTCCAGCCCCGCCAGCGCTTCCGCATGCCGTCCCAATTCGGCTAAGGACATCGCCAGCAACACATCGAGATTCGGCAACCCCGGTTTCAGCTTCAGCGCCTGCCGCAACACCGGCACCGCTTTCTCATACTTCCGTTGCTGGTAATAAATCACGCCTAACTTCGCATGGATCTCCGCCGTTCCGGGCTCCATCTGACGCAGCTTTTCAAAGACCGCCTCCGCCTCCGCATAACGGCCCTCCCCCAGCGCCCGCTCACCTTCTTGCACGTACTTCCGCAGCGCCGCCGGATCCGGCCCTTGCCCCCACAACGCCACACTCCCGATCACCACAATCAAAAGAACTCGCATCTTGGCCATCACCATACCTCAAAAATGATTCCTAAAAGAGAGGGGGCTCGCCACACGGCGAGCCCCCTCTCTTTACATTAGCTTCGTTGCCGTTAGAACACAAACTTCAATCCCAGTTGGTTGATTCTGCCAGCCCTTGCCGAAGTAACCTGCCCAAACTGCGGTGAAACCATATTGATCTCCGGCCTACCCCATTGCGTATGGTTGAAGGCATTGAAAGATTCTACCCGGAACTGTAGCGAAAGCCGCTCCGTTACCTCGAAATTCTTGAATGCCGATAGATCGAAATTATTGATCCCCGGAGCGCGAAGAATGTTCCGTCCCGAGTTACCCAGCACGCCAGCAGTCGGCTGCTGGAAGGCCTTCGTGTTAAACCACTGCGAGATGCTCTGCGTAAATCCGCTCCGCGGATCGCCGACCAAGTGCGCCCGATTCGAGAAGTTATCGAGTAACCCGCCCACATCCTGCGCGAAAATCGGATAGGGGAAGCCCGTCTGCATCGTTACGATGCCGTTGACTTGCCACCCGCCCACAGCGACGTTGGCTACCTTGCCCACGTTGGACAAATACTTTCCGCCGCGGCCTACCGGGATTGTATACACGAAGCTGTGTACCATCCGGTGGTCTACGTTGAAATCCGAAAGGCCTCGGTCCCGACGTACATCGTTGTTATCGAGGAAGCCCTGCCATCCGGTATTCGCGCTGCCAATGCCCGCCGCTGCGGACTTATTGTCAATGCTCTTCGCCCAGGTATACACCGACGTCAGCAGGAAGTTTTTGCTCCGGTGCTCCAGCTTCACGTTGCCGGAGTTGTAACTCGAATTTCCGCTCCAGTCGCTGTTGATGTAGACACCGAACTGGCTGTACGGCCGCCGCGAAAGCACCGTCCCCGGGTTAGACGGGTCGACCGGCGGACGCGCCTGCGCGATATTGCGCCGCATCAGCAGGTTCGTTCCCTTGTTGCCGAGGTAGTTGACTTCCAAGGTTGTATTCGACGAAAGCTGCCGCTGAATCGACAAGCTCCACTGCTGCACATAAGGATTTTTGGGATTCTCCGAGATAATCACGGCGATGAAACTGTTAGCCGCCGCCGTCACCGGCCCCGGGTTACTAAACGAGGGGAACAAGGAATCCGTGGTTTGTATCGCCGCAGTCTGCCCCAACGTCTGGAAGAAACTGCCGCGGCTTACATACGGGTAGATGTCCGCCGATCCGTCGATCTCGCGTCCCTCTGCCGAGTCGAAGAAGATTCCGTACCCGCCTCTGATGACGGTCTTGTCTCCTCCCAGCGGCCGCCAGGCAAATCCGACGCGCGGCGCAAATGGCGTCTTCTGTGACTCTGCCGGGTTCGTCCGTCCGCAAAAGCGATAAAAGCCGTTTCCCGCCGGTGCGATTCCCTTCTCCACCAGCGACGAGTCGGCGATGCACATTCCGCCCCTCGGGTTGGTCACATCGAGCCAGCCCATCCGGTTGTTTGACTCATTCGGCATCGTCCGGAAATCCCAGCGCAATCCCATATTCACCGTCAGGTTTTTCGTTACCTTCCAGTCGTCCTGCACGTAGGGTGCAAAATACTGAAAGTTGAATTGACGCGGGTTTCCCGACTTACCGGCCAGTGCGAATGGTGCCGGCTGGAATAGCGACGCGTTCTGGTAATTACCCAGCAGCATGTCTCCGACGGGGCTCCCCGTAAAGAAGCCCTGATACGAGAAATTTCCCAGGAAATTATTCGCCAGATCGCGATTCAAACTCCAGCGGCGATAATTTACCCCCGTCGTAATCGTATGGTTTCCCTTGATGATCGTCATCGAGTTGCTGATGTCCCACATCGGCTGAAAACTCGCCTGGTAGGCATTCCCGGCACCGCCTACTCCCGAGAACCCTTGCATTCCGATGCTAGGCCAAGTGCGCGTCGTGTCCGAGAGATTCTTAAACACTCCCGTCAGACCGATCGCATCCACAGCGCTCTGCGGCGCGGACACGCCAAATTGATTGGCCGTTGCCTCTAACTTCCCAATGCGGAACTGGTTCACAATGCGCGGCCCAAGTGTTACAGAATGGCTTACCTGCCAATTCACGCTTTCCTGGGTGAAGAAGGTCCGGCCGTTCGGCGTAATGTTGTTGTTTACGGTGGCGTCGAACTTCACAAGCGACCCGCGCGCGAAAATATTTCCGAATTTTCCCAACGACTGGTCTATCCGGTAGGTCTGCTGGTTCTGGTTTGTTGGGGCTGGCAAGGTCGCCCGATAGTTTCCTTGTGGGAGGTTGATGTTCGGAGCTGGCCAGTAATTCGCCGCGAGCGCTACCTTCGTGAGCCGGGAAAAGCGCGCCGCGGGGATTACATTCCCCGGGAATGGCATGCCAGTCAGCGGATCGGTGACTGTTGTAGTAAAGTTCCCTGCCAACATCGCCGGGGTTGGGACGTTACCGAAGAAGTCCGTCCCCTGTCGTAAGCGCAGGCCCTCGTAGTTGGCCAGCCAGAAGGTCTTGTTCCTCCCGTTGTAGAGCTTCGGTATGATCACCGGACCGCCCACCACAAAACCCGGCTGATTCTGCCGCAACGGTGGGATCACGCGCTGAAAATAACTGCGTGCGTCAAAAGCGTTGTTGCGCAGGAACCAGAAGACCGTCCCGTGAAGGTCGTTCGTCCCGCTCTTGCTGATGATGTTCACCTGATTCGCGCTGAAGCCATACTCGGCCGAATAGGTGGAGGTCTGCAGTTTGAACTCCTGAATTGCGTCCACGGAAAGCACTACCGCCGGAGTTCCCAGCGCCGTATCGGTGTTCGCCGTGCCATCCAGCATGTAGTTGTTTGAGGTCGGACGGCTCCCGTTAATGCTGATTGCATTTCCGGCGCCCCGCCGCATGCCGCCCTGCTCTCCGTTCGTCTCCACCGCGCCCGCGCCCAAAAACAGCAACTGCAAAAAATTTCGCCCGTTCAACGGCAACTGGCTCACCTGCTGCTGGGTCACCACCTGGCCCACCGAAGCACTCTCGGTATCAATGGAAACGGCCGATTCCTGCACGTTCACCGTCTCCGTCACTTCGCCCACCTGAAGGTCGATGTCGATGCGCGACACCTGGTCCACATTCAGCGTGATGTCTGTGCGCTTGGAACTGCGGAACCCCTTCTGGTCGACTGTGACGCTATATACGCTCACCGGCAGCAACGGGAATGAAAACGCCCCGGATTCGTTAGTCGTGGTGCGCCGGGTCTGCCCGGTCAATTGACTGCTTACCGATACGGCGGCACCGGCAACCATGGCACCGGTCGAATCTTTCACCGTACCGGTGATTTGGCCGCTGGCGGATTGAGCGTAAAGCGCATTTCCAAGGCTAAAAAGCCACAAAACTATGCATAGTCTGAAAACTGTAGGTCGCAAGGTGAATCCTTCTTCTTTCATACTTTTTCTGGCAATAACACGTCCGCCGTAATGGAAGACCTTCAAAAGCAACTGCCCTGGAAGCGCTAAGAAAACCACGCCACCAGGAAAGTTGGAATCTATCATCCGCATCGGGCGGTGTCAATGGGCATGTCTAGCCTGTGTCGCTAGTATGTGAACTGTCCGGTCCAATTCACACATGATCTGTCCGCTTTGAAAAAAGTGGCGGGAGGCTGGAAGGGTGAAAGACCTTTGCCAGACGACCGCCACGGAAACAGAGCGGAAGATGAAACTACAAGACGTGCTGTTGAAAGCAATGGCGAAGAAAATAACTTGGTGGGAGGCGGCCGAAATTATCGGCGTGACCGACCGGACCATGAGACGTTGGCGGGAACGGCTAGAGGAGGGAGGCTATTCCGGATTGGCTGATCGGAGAAAGGGTAAAGCCAGTGATCGGCGAGTGGAGCTGGCCACAGTGGAAAAGGTGTTAGAACTCTACCGGGACATCTACTTCGACTTGAACATCCGGCACTTTCACGAGAAACTGCGGGACGAACACCAGATCGATTTGAGCTACACGTGGGTGCAGAAAGCGCTTCAAGGATCGGGTCTGGTGGTGCGGCGAGGCAAGCGGCGCAAGCATCGGCGAAGAAGGGAGCGGCGGGCAATGCCGGGGATGATGTTGCACATGGATGGCAGTAAGCACAGATGGTTCGGCGACGATCGATGGTATGACCTGATCGTGATTCTGGACGACGCCAATAGCGAGATCTATTACGCCCAGCTGGTGGAAGAAGAATCGACGCGCACGGTGATGACGGGGCTGCGGGAGGTGATCGGAAACAAGGTCCTGTTCTGCGCTCTGTACAGTGACAGGGGCAGTCACTTTTTTGTGACGCCGAAAGCGGGCGAGAAGGTAGATAAGCACCGTTTGACACAAGTGGGGCGAGCGATGAAGGAACTGGGCGTGCAGATGATTCCAGCCTACTCTCCGCAAGCGCGA
>JBKJSR010000660.1:0-3495 GCA_046594355.1 Bryobacter sp. | reverse complement strand
ACACTTCGGTGGCACTCAATACGCCAAGCAAGTGTTAAATTCCCTTTGGGGTTTGCCGCCGAAACTCGACATGGAATTTGAGAAGCGCTTACACAGCGCGACTCGCGAAATTGTGCGGTCCAATCTGGCCGAAGCGGCTCACGATCTGGGCGACGGCGGACTTGCCGTTGCACTTGCGGAAGGTACTTTTAACGGTGTCGGTGCCGAGGTGGAACTCCGGTCTGAGCTGCGTACCGAGTTCGTTCTTTTTCATGAGGGTGCATCCCGCGTCATGATTGCAACATCCAAAGTGGCAGAGGTATTCGCGGTCGCAGGGCGGCATAAAATCCCCGCGCTGCTTCTCGGCAAGACTGCATCTGGCAATCTGAAGATCACGATCAACGATGTTCAAGTCATTTACGTCGCGGTCGATAAGCTGTACGACACGTGGGATCGGGCGCTGGAGGAATCATTGCATGTTTGACAAGTTCCATGACGAGTGCGGAGTGTTCGCAATTTACGGACACCCTGAAGCGGCAAAGGTGGCCAATCTGGGGCTGCATGCGTTGCAGCATCGCGGTCAGGAGAGCGCAGGCATCGCTTCGCTCCATGACGACGCGATCATTTGCCACAAGGCCATGGGCCATGTCGCGGATATCTTCACCAATCCCGTGCTCGCCGAATTGAAGGGCGACGCTGCGATTGGTCATACACGCTACTCCACGGCTGGCGATACCGTGCTGCTCAATGCACAGCCATTTTCAGTGCGCTGCAACAAGGGGCCGATTGCCGTAGCCCACAACGGCAACATCACGAACGCGATCAATCTGCGCAACGAACTGGAGCAGGACGGGTCGATCTTTCAGGCGACCAGCGACACGGAAGTAATTTTGCATCTCGTGGCTCGCTCGCGCGAGAAGACCATGGCTGGCGCTCTGCGCGATGCGCTGTTGCAGTTGGAGGGGGCATTCTCGCTTGTGTTTCTCGCCGAGAATCGCCTGATCGTGGCGCGCGACCCGCATGGTTTTCGCCCGCTTGCCCTGGGCCAACTCGAATTGAGCGGCGGCAAGATCGCTTATGTTTTCGCGAGCGAGACTTGCGCTTTCGACTTGATCAACGCCGTCTACATTTCCGATGTAGAGCCCGGCGAGATGGTGATTGTCGGGCCGGAAGGTCTGACTCGTGAGCGTTATGCCCCGGTCGCCGACAAGGCTCATTGCGTGTTCGAACATGTTTATTTTGCGCGGCCAGATTCGCTGGTTTTTGGCAAGTCGATCGCGAAGTCGCGCGAGCGCATGGGGCGCTTGCTTGCACAGCACTGTCCCGCCGATGCCGATATTGTGGTGCCGGTTCCAGACTCTGGTGTTTCCGCGGCACTTGGCTTCTCCGCCGAGTCCGGAATTCCCTACAGTCAAGCCTTGATCCGCAATCATTATGTGGGCCGCACTTTTATCGAGCCTTCGCAGACAATTCGCGACTTTGGCGTGAGGCTCAAGCTGAACCCTGTTCGTCATTTGCTTGAAGGCAAGCGCGTCGTGCTTGTTGATGATTCGCTCGTGCGCGGCACCACTTCGCGCAAGATCGTACGCATGGTACGCAGCGCAGGCGCAAAGGAAGTGCATCTGCGCATCTCCTGCCCACCTACGATTTCTCCTTGCTTCTATGGCGTCGATACCCCAACCAAAGGTGAGCTGATCGCCGCCAACAACACGATGGAAGGCATCCGCCGCTTTACCGAAGCGGACACCATTTCCTATCTGCCACTCTCCGCCTTGAGCGAAGCGGTTGAGGATGACAAGCAAGAGTACTGCTACGCCTGCTACACGGGCAACTATCCAACGCATCTCATCAACATCGATGAATTGTTGAATACCAAGAGCCGCTGCTAACCGAAATGCCGAGCCCACAGATCGCACCCATCGCGGAGTCGGTACCGTACTCCCGTGTACGTGCCATTGCGGAAATCGCGATGCGCATGGACAACGTTTATCCTCTCTACTTTGGAGAGTCGAATCTTCCGACGCCGGACTTTATCAAGGCAGCCCTTGATAAAGCCGTGCGTGACGGATACACATACTACACCTCCAATGCCGGCCTGTTGAGTCTGCGCGAAACGATCGCCGGCTACTACGCGGACATGCACCAGGTTGCACTCGATCCGGCGACGGAAATTCTCGTCACGGCTTCGGGCGTACAGGCACTGAACGTCGGCATCCGCTGCGTTCTCGATCCCGGTGATGAGGCGATCATCCTTACACCTGCCTGGCCTAACGGCGCATCGATTGCCGCACTGATTGGCGCTAAGCCCGTGCAGATCGCGCAGCCGCTCAAGGGCAACCGCTTCACGATCAACTTCAAGGCGATGGAGGCCGCGATCACGCCGCGTACGAAGATGTTGCTTTACACCTCGCCCTCAAATCCGCTGGGCTGGGTGGCGACTGTAGAGGAGCAACAGCAACTCCTCGATTTTGCCCGCAAGCACAATCTCTGGTTGCTGGCCGATGAAGTCTACGAACGGCTCACCTATGGCGTGTCTTATGCGCCAAGCATTCTCAAGCTTGCGACACGCGAGGATGCCGTGTTTGTGGTGCAGAGTTTTTCGAAGGCATACTGCATGACGGGATGGCGTTTGGGATGGGTGGCCGGCCGTCGCGATTTGATCAAACGCGCTACGGAGCTCAATGAGTTTTTGGTGTCCTGCCCTGCGAGCTTCACGCAACGCGCGGCCGAGACTGCACTCTCCGGTGGCGAAGCGTTTGTTGCCCAGCTCCGCGCCCAGTTGCAGGCCAATCGGGACTACTGCGTCGGCATGCTGAGCCGGGTTGCCGGTGTCCACATTCCTGCGCCGGAAGGTGCGTTCTACCTGTTCCCCAGCATTGAGGGCCTGACGGATTCATTCGAATTCGCCAAACAGTGCCTGCTCGAAACGCATGTAGGCATCGCTCCCGGTGTAGCTTTTGGGCCTGGCGGAGAAGGTTCGATACGCATTTGTTACGCCGCCGAAAAAACGATTCTGGAGCCGGCCATGGAAAAGCTCTGCGCCTACATCTCCAATCGCCCGCGGTAAGTCATCGCCTTGCGCTGGTAGAAGACCTGGCGGTAAGGCGCTCCTGTTCCAGGAAGAAATAATTCGAACACCAGTTCTTTGGCTGTGTCGGTGCCGGAGCGGGGGAAAATCAGGCGCGTGAATGGGTCTGTCGGTGACGGCGGAAAATAGCCGCTCATCTTGATCTTCTGCTTGCCAATCTTGAGGATGCTCTGGTTTTCCATCAGTGACATTTCCGATCCATCCCTCGTCGCCTCGGTGGGGATGGCGACGGCGAGCACAATGTACTTCGCCGCATCGCGTTCGAGGAATTCCTGAAATTCCTCCCAGGACGGATCCTGCACTGCATCAACGCCTGCAATCTTTTTGATGCGCCGCCGGCGCTGCTCCTGTTCGGCGACGCATCAAAAAGATTGCAGGCGTTGATGCAGTGCAGGATCCGTCCTGGGAAGAATTTCAGGAATTCCTCG
>JBKJSR010000634.1:0-10228 GCA_046594355.1 Bryobacter sp. | reverse complement strand
CCAAGCAGGTAGGAGGCGAGCGAAGATCCGGTGTTCGGGGGAACGAGGGGATTTCCGGTAAGCGCAGCGTTGAAGTCAAAGCGGCCCGATGGCGTAACCCGGTTGATAAAGCTGAGCCGCGACCAGCGCAGGTCGAAGCCGGTCTTGAAGCTGTGTTTGCCCGCGTTGACGCTGACGCTATCGACAATCTGCACGTATTGCTGAGCCCTCAAGCCACCCGAAAAGCTCGGGCTGCCGATGCCCAGGTAGCCCGCAATCGCAACGGGCGGAAACTGGTCTTGCGGGATGCTCGCCGGGTAGCCGAGCTTGGCGGGCCAGCCCTGCTCAAAGCTGGGATGCAGAAAGGGAAGCCACTGCCGGGCGACCGCAAACCGCAGGTCGTTGACCAGCTTGGGGCTAAGAACACGGGTGTAGTTGACCACGGCATTGTGGTTGTCGCGCTGATCGTTACGAGCCGCCGGGTCGGCTTCATTCAGTCCCCAACCACGGTCCTGGCGGGTGTTGCGGTTGCTCGTGTAGCGGAAGAAAAACATGTCGCTGGTGGAGATGCGGTGATCGAGGCGCATATTGGTTACACCCTGATCGGAAGAAGAAGGTACGAGAGCAATGAAGTTGTTGGCACCGGTGAAAGGGTCGGTGGCGGCTGCATTGGGCAGCGGCATGAAGGGCAGCACTTTGGCCGAAAGCGAATCGATGCGGTTTGGTGGCACTATGTTACCGGCAAGCGGATCGCGGACAAAGCCGGCTCCGGCGGGATTCTGACGAGTGGTACCTGGATCGAAGAGCGGAATCAGCGCGCCAAGGCCATTTGGGAAATTGGAGAAATTGCCAGCCCGCCATTCGGGCAATGCCACAGTTCCGAGGCGCGGTGAGCCCGACGATCGCAATCGCCACTGTTCGTAGCCCGCAAAGAAAAAGCTTTTGTTGCGCCCATCGTAGAGACCGGGGATTCGAACCGGGCCGCCAACCGTGCCGCCAAACTGGTTGTAACGGAGCACTTGCTTGATGCGCCCGGTACGCGGATCAGGTTGGGTAGCGAAGGCGTTGCGGGCATCGAGCGAATCGTTGCGTAGAAATTCGTAAAGCGAACCATGAAACTCGTTGGTCCCCATCTTGCTGACGACGTTGATCACGCCTCCGGATGTCTGCCCATACTCCGCTTTAAGCGCGTTGGTTTCGACGCGAAACTCTTCTACGGCGTCGGACATGGGGACGACGGCGATCTCGTTGTGGACGGGCGCTGTGTTGACACTGCCATCGAGGAAAAACTGGTTTCCGTAAGCGGGCCCGCCGTTGATCCGGATCTGGGAAAAATTTTGATTTGAGATCTCGCCAAATCCATCGGTTGCGTTGAAGCGGGGCTGGACGCCCGCCACAATCTTTACGAGGTTGAAGACATGGCGGCCGTTTAGCGGCAGTTCTTCAATGCGCTTTCGCTCGACCGTAGCTCCCAGCATGGAATCTTCAGTCTGCACGCGGGGGATTTCAGCGGTCACATTGATGCTCTCCGTAATGGCACCAACCTCAAGGCGGATGTCGATACGCAGGCGCTGTGAGACTTCGATCGTGATGTTGGTCTGCCTGTAGGTCTTGAAGCCGGAGGCGGTTGCTGCCAGTTGATAAGCGCCAACTGGCAGTTGGCTCACGACGTAGGTACCATCGTTTGAGCTGACGCCTGTGTATTGCAGGTTAGAAGCTCGTAGGGTGACGTTGATCCGGGCGTTGGGGATACCGGCACCGTTCTGATCGACGACGGTGCCGGTAATTGCACCAAGCGAAGTTTGGGCGGGCAGCAATGCGGCAAAGGCCAGCACCGCAGCTATGAGATAAGCGAATCGAGACATGGACGAACTCCTTGATTGTTGATTCAGTATGACTTGCTTGCCGCATTGAAGCGGAACTGGAACGGATTCTGGAAAACCTTAACCTCGACATTCGCGGGGAATTCGTCGTGTTAGCATTACACTGTTGTGTTTAATGGTCAGTTCCCCCGCGCATTCTTTTCAGCGCTCGGCCTTCTCTTCATCCCTTACTTCGCCTCCGCTCAATCCACACAAGCGGAGCTTTTTGGGGTCGTTCGCGATCCTGCCCGGCTGCCTGTCGGCTCGGCGACAGTCGAGCTGACCCACACGGCAACCGGCCTTATCGCCTCCGCAAAAACTGGGCAGGATGGTGGATTTCAATTTCTGGCCCTGCCTGGAGGCCTGTACCGGCTCACCGTCTCCAAAGAGCAATTTTCCCCGCTACAGCAGGACGGAATTACCCTGCGGGTAGGGGACCGCACTGGGCTCGACCTGGCTCTCAACTTGGGTGATGCCAGTCAAACGGTCGAGGTAAGCGCCGCCCCACCCTTGCTGCAATCGAGTCGCGGCACGGTCAGTTTTGTCGTGGATCAAAAGAAAGTGGTCACGCTCCCGCTCGATGGCCGGAACTTCGTACCACTTATCGCCCTTTCCCCAGGTGTCAATCTGCCGCCAGGAAGTCTTCTACCCCGCATCAATGGCAGCCGGCCGCGAGTCAGCGAATACATCTACGACGGCATCAGTGTTCTGCAACCCGAGCCCGGCCAAGTGGCTTTCTACCCCATCATCGACGCAATCGAAGAGTTCCGCGTGGATACGAACAGCTATTCCGCAGAGTATGGTCGTTCCAACGGCGGCGTGATCATGGTCAATCAGAAATCCGGCTCCAACACCATGCACGGCACGCTCTTCGAGTTTTTCCGTAACGAGAAGCTCAATGCCCGTAACCTCTTCGCCACAACTGTCCCCAAGCCGCGCTTCCGCCGCAACCAGTACGGCGGTGTCCTTGGCGGACCCATCCAGAAAAACAAAACATTCTTCTTCGCCGATTGGCAGGGGACGCGGCTCAATACCGGAGTGATCCGTACCAGCACCGTTCCTTCCCCGGCGCAAAAGCAAGGCCTGTTCCCGGCTCCTATCTTTGATCCCGCCACCACGCGCCGAACCGCAACCGGCTATCTGCGAGATCCTTTCCCTGGCAATACCATCCCTTTCCATCGCGTCGATCGCGCCGCTCAAGCGGTCTTGGACCGTTACCCCGCCCCCAACGCCGGCACCAGCGCTGTAGCCAATAATTACCAGCGTCTTGGCAACGACAACACTGTTGCCGATCAGTTGGACGGACGCCTCGACCGCTACTTCGGCGCAAAGCATCGCGTCTTCGGCCGCTATACATTTCTTCGCGACGACGGCAAACTCACTGCACCCCTCCCGGATGGCAGCGGCAACACTCTTACAAGAGCCGACAGCATCGCGGGCGAACACACATGGAACCTGACACCGGCTTCTGTCAACCAGCTCCGCTTCGGCTACACGCGCAGGAGCTTGGATCGCGATTCCATGCGCACGGGCCAACCTGCTAGCCAAGCCACGCTCATTCCCAACATCCCGGCCTCTTCGTTTTCCGATGTCCTCCCTACTTACGACATCGTTGGACTTCAGCCCTTGGGGCCACCCGCCGGCAGCAACGCCAGCTTCACAACTTCTGTCACCCAGTTCATCGATAACTATTCGTGGACCCGTGGCGGGCATAGTCTAAAAGTTGGCACCGATATTCGCATCGAGTCGCTCGATGTCCTCCAACCTCCCAGCCCCACGGGAAATTTCCAGTTCACCGGCATCTTCACTGCCGGGCTGGCACCTTCCGGCGCAGTTACGCCAAATACGGGCAACAGCTTCGCCGCGTTCCTCCTCGGTCAAGTCGGACGATTCAGCATCGATTCGCAACCGGACCTCATCCAGCTTCGCGCGAAGATCGCGGAGTTCTTCCTGCAGGACGATTGGCGCGCCTCCCGCCGTCTCAGCCTGAATTTGGGCGTGCGATACACCATGAATTTCCCGTCCACCGTCGTTGACAATCGTGGCGCTATTTTTAATCTCGCCAGGCAAAACCTGGATTTTCTGGGCGCAAATGGCACTTCCAGATCTGCCCGCAATTTGGAAAAGCTGAACTTTGCTCCCCGTGCCGGACTCGCCTTTAAACTCAGCGATTCGTTCGTCCTGCGATCCGGCTACGGCTTGACCTGGATCGAACAGGCAGGAATCACCACCCCCTTCACCACGCCACTCTTTCCCTTCGTCCAGACCTTGGGCCAACAGACTCTCGACAACATAAACCCGGCCTTCCTACTTTCTCAGGGACCAACGGTCAAGGCTCAAACTCCGAATGCCGCATCAGGTCTGGGCCAAGGAGTATTCGGAGTGCAACGCAATAACGGCAGCGGCTACGCGCAGCAGTGGAACCTGAGCTTGCAAAAAACCTTCGGCTCAAACTGGAGTTTTGAAGCCGGTTATCTGGGCTCGAAACTAACCCGCCTCGGAGTGCCCGACGTCAATCTGAATCAGCTCACCGTAGAGCAACTTGCGCTCGGATCGCAACTCACCCAACAGGTCGCCAATCCCGGGTTCGGCGAGATCCCCGCGAACACTTCCCTAGGCACACCCACGATCGCGAGAGGCCAACTTCTCCGCACCTACCCGAAATTCACAACGGTGACGCTCTACCGGAACAACATCGGACACTCCACTTATCATTCGTTCCAGTCGCGCATCGAAAAGCGATTTTCCCGCAGCCTCACGTTCACTGCGGCCTACACATTTTCACGTCTGATAGACGACGCGGGCGCGGTCTTCGATTCTGCCGTGCTGACCGGTCCAGTAACAAATTTCCAGGCCGCCGACAGCTTCAACAAGCGCCTCGAGAAAGATGTCTCCACCGGCAATCTGCCCCACAACTTCTCAACGGGCTTCGTCTATGAACTCCCCTTCGTGCGGGCACTCCGAGGCTGGCAGCTCGCGGGCATTGCGCGAGCGCAGTCCGGCGCTCCGATTGCAGTTACCCAGGCGACCAATCTGAATGCCTTCGCCGGCTTTGGAATTCAGCGGCCCCATCGTCTCGCAGACCCCACTCTACCGGAGAACCGGCGCAACCCCGGTCGCTGGTTCAACACTGCCGCGTTCACTCAAGCTCCCCAATTCACCATCGGCAACAGCTCCCGCAATCCAGTCGTGGGTCCCGGCTACAAGACGCTCGACCTCATGCTCGGCAAGACATTCCATCTGACAGAACGCTTCCGCGCCGAATTTCGCGCTGAAGTTTTCAATGCAACCAACACCCCGCCGCTCGGCAATCCAAATGGCAGCTTTGGCAACGCGGCCTTCGGAACCATTACAGCGGCACTCGACCCGCGAATCTACGAATTCGTTATCAAGTTAAAATTTTGAAAACCTTATGCATCCAAAGTATTTCAATGCGCTAGCCGACTGGGCGCAAGCAGCCCCCACGCTTCAGCCAACTGGTGCCGCAAAGTTCCGGCGAAATTGCTGCGTGCCTGAGGGGAGCAATGGGATCGCGGTTCTCTATGAAGTCGTCTGGCACCACGAGTTCCTCAAGCAAGCAGGCGTGTCCGCCGAAACGGAGTCACGTCGAAAAGTGGTCCTCGTCGGCAAGCCGCACCCTATATCGTTTAACAAGTGAAATCGAGCCTAGCCAAACCATGCACAATCAGATTCAAAACCAACTCGGCCCGATACGGCAAAGCCGTGGCTTCGGAGCTGCCGATCTCGCCAAACGGGTTGGCGTAAGCCGCCAGACCATCTATGCCATCGAAGCCGGTTCCTACGTTCCCAATACCGAAGTCGCCTTGAAACTGGCGCGTGAATTGGAGGTGCCAGTCGAAGACTTGTTCTCCCTCCACTCCGGCAAGCTCGGGATTCCCGCAGCCTTGCAATCCGAAGTGCTGAGCGCAACTCCCGTGGCGAAAGGCCAGGCGGTGCGTGTTTGCCAGGTCGGGACTCGGCGGGTGAGCATCCCCGTCAATGCCTCGCCGTATTATTTGCCCGAGGCGGACGGAGTAATCTCGAAACTCGGCCGCTCGCCTGAAAAGGCGGAACTGGTGCCCTTCGCCAGGGAGGAAAGCCATCAAAAAAAGCTCGTTCTCGCGGGTTGCGATCCCGCGATCGGCCTCGTATCGCGCATGGTAGAGAAGCTGGGCGGAGTCGAAATTCTCTCGGCGGGAGCTTCCAGTAAACTGGCCCTCAAATGGTTGAAAGAAGGCAAAGTTCATATCGCCGGTTCGCATCTCGAAGATCCCGCGACCGGCGAATTCAATCTTCCCTACATCCAGCGGGAATTCCCCGGCGAAGATTTTGCGGTGATCAGCTTTGCCCGCTGGGAACAAGGATTCGTCACCGCTCCCGGCAATCCCAAAAACCTCAAAGGGGTGAAGGATCTGACGAAGAAGTCGCTCCACTTCGTCAACCGCGAAGCTGGTTCCGGCAGCAGGGCCCTTCTTGATGGTTTGCTCAAAGCCGCAGGCATCCCGCCGGGCAAAGTAGCTGGCTACGACCGCGTCGCATACGGCCACCTAGCCGTTGCCTATATGGTGCTTAAGGGCGAAGCCGGCTGCTGCATTGCAACGAGATCTGCGGCGCAGACCTTTCAACTCGATTTTGTCCCACTGCAAAGCGAGCGCTACGATTTCGTCATGCGCCGCCAAACCATGGAAATGCCGGTAGTGCAAACCTTCCTCGACGTCCTCCAAAGGGCGACGCTGCGCCGCAAGCTCGAAGTGCTCGCCGGCTACGATACGGCCCAAACGGGCACCGTCCTCGCTTGAGCGATTCCTCACAATCCAGCCGAAAACCATGAGGCGCGCTCGATACCTTAACCGTCGGCACCGACCTCAGTCCATCCGCAACCAGGTCGCTACAGTCTTCTAATCGAGCCGCAAAACTCCTCGCCTCCCGGCTGTGGATAAAAAGATGCATTTAAAATACAACAATGATTGACAGTCACTCTTAAAAGATGCATGCTGAATACAACCTTATATTCCCATGAACAATCTTTACGAACAACTCGGTGGTAGCGCGGCCGTTGAAGCCGCTGTAGATGTCTTCTATCGGAAGGTCCTTTCCGACGACCGCATCAGCCATTTCTTTGAAGGCGTCGATATGGACACCCAGATCGCCAAACAGAAGTCCTTCCTCACAATGGCCTTCGGCGGCCCGGTCCATTACACAGGCCAAGACCTGCGCCGTGGTCATGCCCACCTCGTACAGCGCGGTCTCAACGATTCCCACTTCGACGCAGTCGTTCAACTCCTCGGCGAGAGCCTCGCCGAACTTGGCGTCGCCCCTGGCCTGATTGCCCAGGTCGCCGCAGTCGCCGAATCCACCCGCGCCGACGTACTGAATCGTTAACACAATGCCAGCCATCCATTGGGAAGGCCAACTCCACCAGATGCTCCAGGGCGAAACCGTTCTCAACGGCCTACTCCGCAATGGCGTTGCGATCCCCAATTCCTGCCGTGCCGGCGTCTGCCAGAGCTGTCTGCTCCGTGCCACCTCCGGCTCGGTGCCAACTGCCGCACAAGTCGGCCTCAAGCCCGCCCTCATTGAGCAAGGCTATTTTCTCGCCTGCGTCTGCACGCCGACTGAAGACCTGCAAGCTGAAGCTCCTGGGACCGGCGTACGCACCGCCGCCCGCCTTATCGAGTCCAGCCGCCTCAGCGAAACCGTCATTCGCGTACTCCTCAAATCGGATCAGGCACACAACCACCGCGCCGGCCAATACCTCACCCTTTTCCGTCCCGACGGCCTCGGTCGCAGCTACTCCATCGCCAGCCTTCCCGCGGAGCAAACTCTCGAACTCCATGTCCGCCTCATCCCCAACGGGCAGATGAGTTCCTGGCTCGCCACTGTCGCGCAACCCGGCGCAACGCTGGATATCCAAGGCCCCGCCGGCAACTGCTTCTACACCGCCGGCGCTCCCGATCAACCCCTCCTTCTCGCCGGCACCGGTACTGGACTCGCCCCCCTCTATGGCATCCTCCGCGACGCCCTCCATCAAGGCCATCAAGGTCCCATCCGTCTCTATCACGGCGCGCTCAATGAAGCGGGGCTCTACCTCGTCCCCGAACTCGAAGCTCTTGCAAAGCTCCACCCTCACTTCGAATATAGGCCCACGCTACTCCACACCCACGGCCCCCTCCCCGACTGCATTCTTAAAGATCAGCCCAAGCTCAACGGCTGGCGCGGCTTCGTCTGTGGCGATCCGCAAATCGTCGCCCAACTCAAGAAGCGTCTCTTCCTCGCGGGCATGGCGAGCCGCGAAATTCATAGCGACGCTTTTGTCATGGCCGCTCCAGCCCGCTAAGCTAAGGGCTGGATGCATCTCACCCTCCACACGGATTACGCGCTCCGCGTCCTTCTCTACCTCGCTCATTTCCCCGGCCGCCGCGTAAACACCCGCGAAATCAGCGACGCCTTCGGAATCTCCAAAAATCACCTCGTCCGCGTCGTAAAAGGTTTAGCGGAGCACAACTTCGTAACCATTACGCTCGGTCGCAACGGCGGAATCACCCTGGCCGCACAACCCAAACAAATCCGGCTGAGCGATGTCGTACGAGCCTGCGAACCCAACTTCCACATGGTGGAATGTTTCCATCTCGAATCGAACACCTGCCCCATCGTTCCCGTCTGTGGTTTGAAGGCTCCACTGCACGAAGCCCTGCAAAATTTCCTCTCGACACTCGACAAGTACACCCTCGCCGACGCCGTCCAAACTGCCACTCACACCCGCTTCGCCAAATTTCTTTTCCCCACCTGAAGTCTACCGGCCAGCCCCACGGTGCCTGTCGGATGTAGAATTACGGCTGGCCAGTAGGCCCAAAAGG
Organism: Bryobacter sp.; assembly: GCA_046594355.1. Classification (GTDB taxonomy): domain Bacteria; phylum Acidobacteriota; class Terriglobia; order Bryobacterales; family Bryobacteraceae; genus Bryobacter. The sequence continues at coordinate 1,530 of JBKJSR010000634.1, read as the reverse complement.
AGCATCCCCAACATGCCTTGGTCTCGCAGAGCATTTCTATCGGGCGCGCTATTGCCGGTCGCCGCGCAGGACCGCCGCTTACGCATGGGCATCGTCGGCGGCAGCTTCGGCACTTCCTTCCAATTCCACGAACATCCCAACGCTACCGTCGCCGCCGTCTCGGACTTACGCGCCGACCGCCGCGAACAACTCACTAAAGCCTACAACTGCTCCACTGCGTACAACTCCCTCACCGATCTCCTCAAAGACCGCAGCATCGAAGCCGTCGGTCTCTTCACGCCCGCGCCCGACCATGTCCGCCACGCGCTGCAATGCTTCGCCTCCGGCAAGCACGTCCTCTCCGCCGTCCCCGCCGCCACCTCGCTCGAAGACTGTGCCCGCCTCAAAGAAGCGGTCCAGCGCACTGGCCTCACTTACATGATGGCCGAGACCAGTCACTACCAGCAGCTCACGATTTCGGCGCGCAATTTCTATCGGCAGGGAGCCTTCGGCAACCTCTACGCCTGCGAAAGCGAATACCATCACGCCGGTCTCGATTCACTGTTCCATGAAGGCAAAGAGCGCACCTGGCGTTACGGATATCCGCCGATGCTCTATCCAACTCATTGCACGGCGCATCTCATCAGTGTCACCGGCGAGCGCCTCACCAGCGTCACCTGTATTGGCTGGGGCGATGGCGATCCCGTCCTCAAAGACAATGTCTACGGCAATCCCTTCTGGAACGAAACCGCACTCTTCCAGACGAATCGTGGCACCTCATTCCGCGTGGCGGTCTGGTGGAAGGGCGCTCACAAAGGCACCGAACGCGCGCAATACTATGGCGACAAAATGAGCTTCTTCTTCAAACACCCGAACGGCCTCGGCCCCGCAATAGTCCGCTGGAGCACGCTCAAGGAAAAGGATACGGGCGGCTTCGACCGCCAAGGCTCTGTACTTGAGCCCTACGAAGAGAAGCAGTGGTGGGCCACAGACCTGTTACCCGCCCCGCTACGCCACAACACTGGCCACGAGGGCTCACACGCTTTCATCACGCACGAGTTCGTCGATGCCGTCCTGAACCATCGCAAGCCCACGGTGGACATTCACGAAGCGCTAGCCTACACGGCCCCCGGCATCATTGCCCACCAATCCGCCCTCAAAGGCGGCGAGCAAATGAAGATCCCCAGCTTTGATTGATTTGTCTATCCATGCCGCTTGGGCACGGCTCAAGCAGTATCTCCGATGTCCGGGCAGCGGCTATGCGTTCCGCTGCTTCACTGCGGTACTTGTCTTCCAGGCGCATTAGCTGCACCCGGCTAATCGAATTTTCTGGCTCGCCGCTAGACCCCGGCGAATTGGTTCCCGGCTCAAATTCCCGCTAGCTTGGATCAGACAAGACTCGGACACTGCCAACTCAACAGGAACGCTATAATAGGCAGGATTTAGTACACTATGCTGCATGAATTGATCAAGGTTTGGTTTGAGTGGTCCCGCGATATGGGGTACTGGGGCGTTTTTGCGATGATGGCGCTGGAGAGTACGATCATTCCA
>JBKJSR010000065.1:0-2757 GCA_046594355.1 Bryobacter sp. | reverse complement strand
GTTGAATTTGAGGAGAGGGTTGGAAAGCTGCATGCTGATCTGACCATCGGGGCCAATCTTGTGGGGGCAGAGGCTTTGGAGGCGAATGAGCGGATGAGTTGTCCGGGTGTCAAGCTCCATGGTGCTGGCTTTATCGTGACTCCTGAGCAAGCAGTTGAGTTGGGCTTGAGGCGGATCGCTGGTCTAGAAAAACACATTCGACCCTATCTGAACGGAAGGGATCTTACGGGTAATACTCGGGGCGTAATGGTGCTTGATCTTTTCGGTCTGAAGTCGGACGAAGTTCGGGTCCGATTTCCTGAAGTCTTCCAGTGGGTGTTCACGCATGTGAAGCCCGAACGCGATCACAATAATAGAGAATCAAGACGATTGAACTGGTGGATATTTGGAGAACCCATCAGTACATTTCGGCCTGCGTTGAAGGGGCTGCGGCGCTATATCTCGACTGTGGAGACGGCGAAGCATCGGGTGTTTGTCTTTCTTGGTGCAGAGATTTTGCCGGATAACAAGCTAGTGAACATAGCGAGTGATGATAGCTGGATTCTTGGTGTATTATCGAGTCGAATAAATGTAAGTTGGGCTTTAGCGGCTGGGGGCAGACTCGGGGTGGGTAACGACCCTGTATACGTGAAGACTCGCTGCTTTGAGCCCTTTCCATTTCCCGAAGCGAGCGAAACGCAGCAGGCAATTATCCGCGAGCTTGGCGAGCGACTGGACGCACACCGGAAGCGGCAACAGCAATTGCATCCCAAGCTGACTCTGACTAACATCTACAACGTGCTCGAAAAGTTGCGTAGCGGAGTTGCGCTTGATGCCGAAGAGCGCTTGATTCATGTAGATGGATTGGTCTCTGTCCTCAAAGAAATTCACGATGAAATCGACGCTGCAGTAGCAGCCGCCTATGGCTGGCCCATGGATATCGCTACGGAAGAGATTCTGTTCCGGCTGGTTGCGCTCAACGGCAAACGCGCCGAAGAAGAACAGAGGGGCCTGGTGCGGTGGCTGCGTCCTGAATATCAGAACCTGAGCGCTGGACAACAGGGCGGATTTGAGTTACCGGAAGACAGCGACACGCCAAAACGCGCCGTGAAGGTGAAACTGGCTTGGCCGGGTCCGCTGCCGGAAAGGGTGAAGGCTGTTCGCGAGGGCTTACTGAAATCGCGTGGGCCGCAGTCGGCGGAACAACTGGCAAAGGGCTTTATGAAAGCGCGAGGCAAGGACGTGCAAGAAATACTTGATACGCTGGTACTGCTGGGGCAGGCGCGGGATGTGAGAGGAAAGTATGTTGCATAAAGTGGCGTGGATTCTTGGCGCATGTGGCGTCGCGCTGGCGCAGCCGGTGGATTTGTTTTTGCTGATTGGGCAGTCGAATATGGCGGGGCGGGGAGTGGTGGAGGCGCGGGATCAGGTGCCGATTGCGGGAGTGTTTTCCTTCAACAAAGAGAAGGCGTGGGTGCCGGCTGTCGATCCGATTCACTTTGACCGCCCGGACAGGACGGGCGTGGGATTGGGCCGGAGCTTTGCCGCGACACTGATTGAGTTGAAGGCGGCCAAGAGCGTGGGGTTGATTCCGGCGGCATTTGGCGGGTCGGCTTTGCAGGAGTGGGTTCCGGGGACTTTGCATTACACGAACGCAGTGGAGCGAGTGAAGGCGGCGCTGGCTGGTGCCGGACCGGGGGCGCGCTTGCGGGGCATCTTGTGGCATCAGGGAGAAGCCGATGCCAATGAGGAAGAACGCGCGGTGACTTACCGGATCCGCTTTGCGAAGATGATCGCGGCATTGCGGAAGGATTTGGGGGCAGAGCTTGTTCCTGTGGTGGTGGGGCAATTGGGGGAGTTTGTGCTGGAGAAGGCTTACACGCAGCTCGGGAAAGTGAATGCGGATCTGGCCCTGATTCCCCGGCATGTGCCGTTGAGCGGGTTTGTGTCGAGTCGGGGTCTGAAGGATAAGGGAGATCAGTTGCACTTTGATGCGGCGAGCCTGCGGGAGTTTGGGCGGCGCTATGCGCTGGCCTGGCTGGCGATTGCCGAGGGGGCGAAATGAAGAAGTGGGTGATTGGCGGAGCTGTGGTGTTTGGAATTTGGGCATTGGCGAGCACCATTGCGGCGCGAGGCCTGGCACAGCGGGATGCGCACATCGGGTCGCCGCCGTTGCTCGAGGGTGCAGTGGTGCCGGAGAATATCGTGAAGATCATGGACCGCGCCTGCCGGGATTGTCATTCCAATCAGACGAGCTGGCCGTGGTACGCCGGGTTGCCACCGGCTTCGACGCTGATCGCGGGGGATGTGGAGAAGGGGCGGAAGTTTCTCAATCTGTCGCATTGGAGTCAATATACGATTCCGCAGCGGATGGGTTATCTGGCGAGTATGTCGACTTCTACGCGGCAGGAACGGATGCCGCCTCCGATGTACCGCTGGATACATTGGCCGGCGACACTCACGGCTCAGGACTGTTCAGAGATCAAGGACTGGGCCAAGCTGGAATCGAAGCGGCTCATGGCGGAGCTGAGGGCGTCACGCAAGCGGCTATAGCTGCTACCGTGTTTTGAATCGAAGGCGGACTGCCTGTTACGGGGGCACTTCAGGGCTAGCGTACGAATCCACACATAGGCGGAAAAAGTTTTCTGGCAAGGCGGGCAGGGCAATCGCTGCCATGAGCCGCTCGCCCGAATGGTCGCCGCGTACCCGGTAGACGGCTGCCTTAGTCACCAACGGTGCCAATAGCCGGTCAACGGCCGAGATCACACGACGCTCGCC
>JBKJSR010000059.1:0-2753 GCA_046594355.1 Bryobacter sp. | reverse complement strand
GTGCGCCCACTCCGCCATCGCAGTACTGAGAAAAACACTGCCCTCGAGCCGCTGTGCCAGCTTCCCGTAAAGAAAGGTGTGTTCGATACTCCGGCGAAGCGGTGGACCCGCAAACCGATCCGATCGACCGGAACGCTCGCAGTGCTTCCCTCTCCAAATCGAAAACTACCCAGCCCGCCCATTCCCCGGTCCATAAGGATCGAGTTTGAAGTCAGCCTGAAGAATGATGTCGAGTTTCTCACCCAGTAACGGACATCTGTGTCCGTTTGCCTCGCTGTCTCCTCGATATACACAAATTGCTGTTTCAGCGTTTTCGCCTGCCTACCCAAGCAGCTCTACGTCCAACCCCGAATAAGCCTTAAACCGCCGGTCAAAAGTCACCAACTGCCGCCCCGCCGCCATCGCGAAGGCCGCTAGATAAGCATCCGGCCACATCTTTGCGGAAGGTTTGATATTGACGGTCAAGCTCCTCAAACGCTGTTCCAGAAGCAGTGGCTCGGCTAGCAGCGCAATGCGTCGGTCCTTAAACAATTCGTCAATCACGCCCCAAGCCGCCCTTCCATCGCAAACATCAACCCCCATAACTGTGGGGTTGTTTAACAGCCGAAGCACTGCGATTTGCGTACTCCTTGTCAGCCCCACCTCACCTAGTTCCGTTCGCCCGGACATCCATTGTTTGGCTCGCAGATGATGCACTTGGCGATCGTGGACGAGACCTAGAATGAGGTTAACGTCGCATAAGCTGTACAAATCGATTTACCTCTTCATCGTCCATCTCATCCTGGGCCCGCTTGACCTGTTCAAGCGTAATCTTCTTTCCTCCCGGCTTACTCTTAATAATTGGGAATTCAACCCAGTGCATCGGTTCTGCCTTGCCCCCAATCGCCATTCTCAAGCTCTCCACGACGAGTTGTGTCACCGGCTTTCCCTCGAGCGCAGCCTTCGCCTTCACCGCCCGGTACAACTCGTCCGGAATCTCTAGCGTCGTCTTCATGGCCCCAGATTACCAGATTTCCAGAAAACCAGATCAAGCTGATCTTCGCCTGCTGCCCCCTCACACGCTATCCTGAACAAAATCTAGCGTGAAAAAACTATTAGCCCTCAACCGTGGCGAAATCGCCATCCGCATCTTCCGTGCCGCTAATGAACTCGGCCTCCGCACTGTCGCCGTCTACTCGAAGGAAGACCGCCTCAGTCTACACCGCTTCAAGGCCGACGAAGCCTACCAGATCGGCGAAAACAAGGGCCCCGTTGAGGCCTATCTTGATGCGCACGGCATTGTTGCGCTTGCGGTTTCTATCGGTGTCGATGCCATCCATCCCGGCTATGGGTTCCTGTCTGAGAACCCTGTGCTCCCGAGAGCGTGCAAGAAGGCTGGCATCATCTTCGTTGGCCCTAGCGCCGAGATGCTCGACGCGCTCGGCGACAAGACTGCCGCCCGCACTCTCGCTGAAAAAGCGAATATTCCCGTCGTCCCCGGCACGCCTGAAGCGCTTACGAAAACTCAAGACGCCGAACGTGCCGCAAAGTCCATCGGCTTCCCTCTCATCATCAAGGCCGCCTTTGGCGGCGGTGGCCGAGGCATGCGCGTCGTCAACGAGGCGTCCGAATTCAAAGGCAAACTCGAAGAGGCCCGCCGCGAAGCTGCTGCCGCCTTCGGCAACGACGCCGTCTTTCTCGAACGCTTCATCCGCCGTGCCAAACACATCGAGATCCAGATCATCGCCGACAAGCACGGCAATGTTCTTCATCTTCACGAACGTGATTGCAGCGTGCAGCGCCGACACCAAAAAGTCGTTGAAGTCGCCCCTGCCGTCAACCTTTCACAAAAGATCCGTACCGAACTCGCCGATGCCGCAGTTGTATTGGCCAAAGCCGCCCGCTACGAAAACGCCGGCACTGTCGAATTCCTCGTGGACCTCGACCGCGAGGAGTGGTACTTCATCGAAGTGAACCCGCGCGTCCAGGTCGAACATACCGTCACTGAAATGGTCACTGGTATCGATATTGTCCGCACGCAAATTCAGATTGCTCAAGGGCATTCGCTGCATGGTCCTAAGATCAATCTCCCCCAACAGAGCGAAATCAAGGTCAACGGCTTCGCCCTACAGTGCCGCGTAACCACCGAAGATCCCACGCAAAACTTTACTCCCGATTACGGACGCATCCACACTTACCGCTCGCCCGCCGGCTTTGGCATCCGGCTCGACGGTGCTTCCGCTTATGGCGGCGCGGTCATCACGCCCTTCTACGACTCGCTCCTCGTCAAGACTACTTCCTGGGGCCGCGACTTCAACGAGGCCTGCCAGCGGATGGATCGCGCACTCCGCGAGTTCCGCATCCGTGGCGTCAAGACGAACATTCCTTTTCTCGAAAACGTAATCAACAACGAGACCTTTCAGAAGGGCGATGTCACCACCCGTTTTCTCGAAGAGACTCCCTCGCTTTTCAAATTCACCGCCCGTCGTGACCGCGCAACCAAACTACTGAACTATCTCGGTGAAGTCATCGTCAATGGCAACCCCGAAGTTGCGGGTAAGCCGAAGCCCGCCACTTTCCGTACCCCCCGCGTTGCCGCCTATGTCGATAGCGCTCCACCCAAGGGCACTCGTCAACTCCTCAATGAACTTGGGCCCGAGAAGTTTGCCCAATGGACGCGCGAGCAGAAGCGCCTGCTCATCACCGACACTACTTTCCGCGACGCGCATCAATCTCTGCTGGCCACGCGCATGCGCACCTACGAAATGATGGCC
>JBKJSR010000557.1:0-6633 GCA_046594355.1 Bryobacter sp. | reverse complement strand
GGACCCGTTGTCGGAGCTGATCCGCCGCCTCGCTTCCGGGTACAGTTGCTTCGCCCGATCCAAGATGATTTCGATGTCAATGGCGATCCAGAACGATTCAAACTGGGTTTCGAAGCTCTTGATCTCTTGAGCAGGAATCAATATCCCCCAGCCGACGCCTACCTGGGATTGCTGCTCTACCGCGATGACCGTGTCACTCAGGATGAGGCCAAGGCCTTGGCCTTGATCCTCCGTGCAGAGAACGTTCGCGAACCATTGGGAATGTTTGCCATGGCTGAGCTTCTTGAAGACGGTCGCATCGTTGCCAAAGACCATTCAAAAGCGCTCAAGCTTTACGAAGCAGCAGCGAATTCAGGAAGTAGCTTGGCCCAGTTCCGGCTTGCCCAGCTACTGCTCTCCACCGCGCCTGACAAAGCCATCAACTATTTGAGAGACTGCGCAATGCAACGGCAACTGAACTGTCCCATGGTTTTAGCCCGCATCCTCGGTCCTTCCGTCACACTGATGCCCGAGGCCTTGGCCTGGAGCCAGTGGGGCATAGCGATCGGCAACACCGAATGCGTCCCGCAGATGGAAAAACTCAAGGCTCGAGCAAGCGCAGAGCAACAAAAGAAAGCTGCTGAAATGCTGAAGAGAATTCAGATCGGCAAGATGCCCTGAGTGGTCCCTACCAGCGGATCTTGTCGGGGAAGAATTCGGCGATCAGTTCCTGGTAGTAAGGCTTGACCGCTTTTTCGTCGGGCTTGGCGTGGCCCTTCGAATACAGATCGTAAGGGTTGAACTTGTTTACCCACTCGAGCATCGAGCGGTCCTTGCCGTTCAGCAGGTGCCGATAGCCGCCCTCGCGGTGAATCGGGTAGCAGGAATGGTAGCGGATGATGTATTGCGCTTCTTCCGGCAGATAGTCCTTGATCACGTGATACAGGTATTCGTCGTGGCCATAGCTCAAGTTGACTTTGTCGAGGCCGCAGCCGGGCTCGTAAACGCCACATTCGGTCTGGTAAGCCGGGATGGAAGCATCCGGGTTCCAGGCAAAGTATTCGTGAAAGACAATCGACTTGTCCCAGGCGCAGCCCGTCGGAAAAGTGTCGCCAACCACAGCCCATTGGGGTTCGCCATAGCTGCAAAGCACCTTGCCGCAATCGTGGATCAGCCCTGTCAATTGCATCCAGCGCGGGTGGCCATCGGCGCGGATCGCTTCAGCCGTTTGCAAGTTGTGTTCGATCTGCGTTAGATCCGTGTCGGGGTCTGAATCGTCCACCAGCGTGTTGAGGAATTCCATCATTTCCCAGATGCCGCGCTCGCCCTGCTCACGGCCTTCGTACTGGGCTCGCTTGGCCTTGGCGAAGGCGTGGGTCTGATGGCGGTGATTCAACAGGTAGAAGTCTTTCACGCCTTGGGGTGAGGACTCGTCGAATACACGGAATTCGTCCTGCTTGCGTCCTTCCTGATATCGGGAACGGACATGATCATCCCACTGGTCGATGTTGTCGAGAGGTCCTGCGGAGTTCATGAACTCTATTTTATATCGACCAGCGCCACAAATTGGCACCCACTGTAAAACCGGCGCCAACGGAGACAAAAAGCACGAGGTCGCCTTTGGTCAGTTTGCCTTGTTCGACCGCGTCGCGCGTGGCCAGCGGAATGGTTCCGGCGGTCGTGTTCCCGTAGCGGTCGATGTTGATGACGACACGGTCTTCACCGAGGCCGAGGCGTTCGGCAGTGGCGAGGATGATGCGCTTGTTCGCCTGGTGCGGGATCAGCACTTTTACGTCGGATGGCTCAACTCCAGCCTTCTTAATCACCGCCAGAGAAGCTTCTTCCATCTTGCGGACTGCGTACTTGAATACAGCCGCGCCCTCTTGCTTCACATAATGCAGGCGCTGCTGTACAGTCTCGGCTGAAGCGGGCAGACGGCTGCCGCCGGCGGGCATCTTAAGGGCATCGCCGCCCGACCCGTCGATCTCGTTGTGAAAGGCCCGATAGCCATCGTTCGGATCGGTGGTGGCCTCGAGCAGAAAGGCACCCGCGCCGTCGCCGAAGAGGACGCAAGTGGCGCGGTCGGTGTAGTCGATGATACGCGACATCGTATCGGCGCCAATTACGAGCACACGCTGGTGGGTTCCGCCGCGAATGAGGTTTGCCCCTACCGTCAAGCCATATACAAAAGACGAGCAGGCGGCGCTGATGTCGAATCCCCAGGCACCGGTTGCGCCCAGACGATGCTGTACCAGACAGGCTGTCGAGGGGAAGAACATATCGGGAGTGACGGTAGAGACCAGAATTGCGTCGAGGTCTTTGGCATCCATGCCGCGCTGGGCGAGACAGATGCGGGCGGCTTCAAAGGCGAGGTCTGAAGTCGCGACATCGGGAGCGGCGATGTGACGGGTATGAATACCGGTGCGGCTGAGAATCCATTCGTCATTCGTGTCGACCAGCTTTTCGAGGTCTTGGTTGGTGAGCACGCCCGGCGGCACGTAGCAGCCGAACGCTGAGATCTTGGCGTTGATCAAGGCAGTGTCTCCTGATATGGTAGCCTGATCGTCGGATGCTGGTTCAGAGTGCGATCCTTTTTGAGTCGATTGAAGAGCTTTACGGGCGCGTATTCCGGGATTTGCGTCCAACCCTCTCCATACCTGGCATCTCCGTGCGCTTCCACCGCTTCACCAATCTGACGAGTAACATCCGGCTGATTCAGGGGCAATTGCGGGTAAAAATTTCCGATTTGCTCGAGAGTGCGCCCGCGCCGGTGCAGGAATCGCTCGCCTACATTCTGCTCTCGAAGCTATTCCGGCAGCAGCCACCAAAGGCGATGATTGAGATCTACCGGCTTTACCTTTCACGGCAGGAAGTGCGCGGCCGGCTGGATACAGTGCGGCAGGAAAGGGGGAAGAAGCTGCTGGCTCCAGCAGCGGGCCATCATTTCGACCTTGACGACCTGTTTGCCCAGATCAACGAGTGCTACTTTAGCGGGTCGATTAAAAAGCCAAAACTTGGCTGGAGCATGCAGAAGAGCCGCACGATTTTAGGGCATTATGATGCGTCCCACCATGCGATCGCGATCTCGCGCATCCTTGATCAAGTGGCAATTCCACTTTTTGTAGTCGAATATGTTCTCTATCACGAAATTCTACACATCAAACATCCTGTAGAACACAAGGGTCCGAAGCGGCGCATCCACACCTATTCTTTCAAACAGGAAGAGAAGTTGTTTGCCCGATTTGCCGAGGCCAAAGCGTACTTGAAAAAAGGAATACGATGACGCGAAGAAGTCTTTTAATTTTGCCGGCTGCACTTTGGGCGGACGAAGACGGGCTGCAATACACGCTGACGAAATACGTCACGAGCGATGGCAAGGTGCGCTACGGGGCGCTCAAGGCGGACCTCGGTCCGCTGGACAGGTATGTCGAGAAGCTGAAGAGTCTGGACGCCGACAAGCTGCCGAATCGGGAAGTGAAGCTCGCCCACTGGATCAATACGTACAACGCGCTGATCCTTTGGAGCTTCGCCAAGGATTACCCGCAGGAAAAGGACCGGCTCAAAAACCCGCTCCGGCGAGCGGCTTATTTTTACCGGCGCAAATTCATTGTTGGGGGCAAAGAGAGAACGCTCGCCGATATCGAGGACAATTCGCTGCGTTTTGCTTTCAAGGAGCCGCGGATTCACTTTGCCATCGTTTGCGCGAGCACGAGTTGTCCCTGGTTATCGACTCAAGTTTATTCGGCGGCGGATGTGATGACCCGGCTTGAGCAGGATGCAACGCGCTTTTTGACGCAAGAACGAAATGTGAAGATCGACAGCAAGCGAAAGATTGTTACGGTGACCCCGATCTTCAAATGGTTCCGGGCAGATTTTGGGGGCAGCGAAGCTGCGGTTTTGAGTTTTTTGGGACGCTACATCAGAACAGCCCGGCTCGTTGAGCCGGGCTGGAAATTAAATTACTTCAGTTATGACTGGTCGATCAACGATCTTTAGGCAGAAGCTGCGCTCGTAGCGGGACGGCGGATGAGCGCGCCCTCTATTTGTTCGAGCATTTCCACCAGGGGTTGGATAGCTACAGCGGCCCAACCGAAGCGGAAGAGGAAGAGCTGCACTTCGACGCGCAGAAGTTGTAACTGGAAGCTCGATTTGATCTGATTCAAACTCACTACCATCTGCGCTTCTTCTTTTGAAGCAGCCAGCATCAGATAGCGCATCTTGAATTCGATGCGATTGAAGTCGAACCGTATTTCGTTCAGGTAAGAACGAAACGCGACAAGTCTAGCTTTGCGGAAGCGGGCGAAATCAGAAGCGCATACCCCGGAGAGGGAACGGGCATGATCGAATTCGCGCGGATCGAGGATCCGTATCATGGGGCGATAGTAATCGGCGAAGGACTCACGGTCCGCACCCATTACTTCGGATGGGGATCCTTGTTCCGCTAAGGCGGTGGCGCGCTGGCGGGAATGGAGAGCGAGGCTAATCAGCAAGCCTAAACAGGCAAGCGCAAGAAGAGTAGAGAGAACAATTGGAGAACTCATGGTTGTACCGACAAAATCAGTTTAGAATATTTTTACAGGAATTGCAATCAATAAAATTAGGATTATGGAAAAATTAATGAGTTGATTTAGCGTAGGACCTTGGGACCGGAGCGAGATAGAGTGCGGTTTAGCTCTTCGAGGCGAACCAGCATCACTAGTGCCTCCTCGCGATTCAGGGGACCTTTAGGGGTATTCAGGGTGTCATCCTGTCCGGGACGGATTTTAATCATCCAGATCAGGAAGACAATTGACGCTCCGCCCAGGCTGATGTAGTTCGCAACGCTGGATTGAGCCGCTAGCGACCCCATTTGGACGACGAAGCGCGAAAGAGCGATGGACAGGAAATAGGCAGATATCAAGAAGGTATGATTGAGGACATTCCTGGAAAGGGGAACAGGCATCCAGGCAACAAATGCGAGCAAAAGGAAGATGTAGAGGGTAAAGCCAATTGCAACTGCGTCATGGTAGCGAAAAGCAGTGACGAGGATGGGGTATTTTACAATTGGACTGCTGCTGAGGTAAATGTACCAGGCCGCACCGACAGCGATCAAGATACCCCAAAAGGCATTCAAGGTTCGCGTGGACGCGGATCTGATGGCTGGGAAAGGAGCAAGCGCACTGGTATTTAATTCGCGAATCAGCAGGAATTCAAAAAACGACGAAAGATAGGACCAAATGACAAAGATCCATGCGTAGAGGTCTTTTTCCTTTGGAAAATATATGAGCAGAGAAAACTGCAAGAGTGTGATCAGGAGAGAGATAGCAAGATAAAGGAAGAAATGGGGGAAGGAAAAACGAAGGCCAGTCCTGAACATCTTTAGGATCAATCCAGTCTGCAACGCGGTGTTGAGGAACCAGAGTATCCAGATTTCAAGAGTGAAATTCATAAGGATTTAGGGGATATCAGTTCGGCTCAATATCCCCCACTCCTTATCATAACACACTTGAGTTTAGCGCCCGCCGGGGCCTTTAGCCTTTAGCCTTTAGGACAAGGAAGACAGTCAGGTATTGGGTCAATGAAGTTGGAGACGGGGGTGGCAAACATCGCGGTGGCGAGTAGGGCGAGCAAAAGGGCTTTCTTGAACATGAAACAAAATCTCCTTGGTTTAATCTAAGCTCTAGAGGAAGTACGTTCACTCTAGTAGCTACAGGACGTATAGTCCCGACACGCTCAGACTACAGCCCTTAGAAGGGCATAAGGTATTTATCCTAGAGATTTTCCTTAATTAGAACAAAGATAATTTTTTGCGCCTATAGCAAAAGGAATGGTGTACTGGAGAGGTATGAGTAGCGATTCAAAGCTACCAGGGCGGTCCTGGCAGCGAACGGCCACGGAAGACCTCTGGGAGAGGACCTTGAATCAGATCGAGACTAGGGTGGGTCGACTCGCCTATCTCTCGCGGCTAAGAAATGCGGAAAGCGACCGCTACGAGCACCACGGGCTGATTGCGGTGTTTGGGGTAGATGCGGCGGAAGATGCGTTGCGGAGATCGCATCAGGAGGTTCTGGTAGGAATGCTGAATCTGAGCCTTCTGGATCAAAAAGACGAATTATTGAAGTATATACAGGGGTTACCGCAGTCGCCAAGAAGGCTATTGGAAAATTGGGAGAAAAACAAGGGATATGAAATGTTATTGCCCATGACGGCGAGCAGCGCACAAAGAGAATTGTTTGAGGGGAATATCAGGTTAATCATCCAGCATCTGAAGGTCGAACTCGCCGGTGCTGAGAAGAATCCAGAGGCATAACCACACCAACGACCTGTCCGAGAACCTCAATTTCGTTGGGATACAAGTAAATTTTGGGTGCTTCTGAGGAGCTTGGGTGGCTGAGAACCACGAGGCGATCGCGATCCAGATGGCACCAGCCGCAATGGTAGCCATCGCGATGTTCCAGGAAGTAGATGGGTCGGCCCCATTCGTCGCTCCACCCGGAATTGACGACCTTGTTGGAGTCGTTGATGACCAACAGGGAACCCGGGCGAAGGATTGGAAACATAGACCAGTCTTCAGAGCCAATCGAGGCGTAGCGTTTGCGTTTGGTATCGATGCCTTTCAGCAGATGGAGAGGCAGCGCACCCCATTGGGTGATCATGCGGCTGAGGAAGGTAGTT
>JBKJSR010000456.1:0-13130 GCA_046594355.1 Bryobacter sp. | reverse complement strand
GCACTTGAGGTAGCGGCTTGGCGTTTGCGTCCGGCCTTTTGAATCGCGCTGCTGCCAAGTGACACTCAGATGCTTGCGCGCCCGGCTGACAGCAACATAGAAGAGCCGGTGCTCTTCATCAAGGCGGCCTTCCTTGATGCTGCGCCAGCTTGGAAATTCGCCATCAACGGCTTTGACGACGAAGACGGTTTCGAACTCCAGGCCTTTGGCCTGGTGTACTGTCAGGATGCGCACACGGTCGTCGTCGCCGAGCTGGCGTTCGAGGTCAAGCCCGAGTGAAGCGATCTCGAGCGCTTCATCGAGTGTGCGCGTCCGGCTCACTATGCGCCGCAACTCTTCAAGATGCTCGATGCGTTCATCCCCTTCTGCATCGCGACCGAAATGTTCGCGCAAGAGCCCTTCGTAAAGAACCATATCGAGGTTCTTGATCGGTGTCTGCCTAGTTGCCCGTTTTCGCCAATCGGCAACCTGGTCTGCCAATTCGACAAAGCGCTTTCCCACCTGGCTAACCGTTTGCCGCCGCTCAGCGGCGTGAGCCGACAGGCGCTCTTTCAACAGCCGGAGAACGTCTTGCGTCATGCGGACATCTTCCATTGCGCGGTGGGCTTCCCGGCGCGGCAGGCCGAGCGCTTCAACGACGTTGATCAATTTGTAGCGGGTCAGCTTGAGCATGCGGCGGCTGATTTCCAGAGTGTCGGCGGTGCCTCTAATTTCGAAGGAAATCCCGCTTTGGCGGCAGATCAAAGGCCAGTCGAAAGCTTCGAGATTGTGGCCCACAACGACGCATCCTTCGATGAACTTTGCGAAGTCGGCAAAGGCTTCGGCGGCGTCAACTCCTTCGGCTTCGACACGCTCTCTGCTCACACCATGAATCGCTGTTGTCCGGTCGAGACGTGCCCACATCTTCTCGCTTGACGGGCGAATCACACGATAGAACTCTTCGCCGTTCTTGAGTGCCGCAAGCTCGATCACTTCATCTTCGTAAACATTGAGGCCGGTGGTCTCAACATCCACCACGACAGCCTGACCATGCAGCAACGCGCCGAAGGGATCGGAGTTTTGATGCGTGCCAGGGAGCAATAAATCTCCCAGCCGAAGACCAACTTCTTTTGGCAGGGCACTCACTTTGTGAAGTGTGGCTTCGCCAATGCCTTTGGGGGGAACTTGCAAAAAGCGGTGGAGAGAATTTGCCTCCTGGTTGCTGCGAAGAATGCGCAGGTGGGCAATCGCGGTTTTGATTTCCGCCCGTTGGAAAAACTTTTCTTCTTCTACGCGAACGTGCGGCACGCCTGAGCGTTCGAGGGCTTCTGATACATCGCGGGCCGTAAAATTGGTGCGAACGAGAACAGCATAGTCGCGCCAGGCGCGATGGTCGCGGTCATGTTGCTCGCGGATCTCCCCGGCTACCCAAGCGTATTCTTCGTGAGCCGTGACGAAGGGCCGCAGGAGGACAGGGTCGCCCTCTTCGGCCACCTTGGGGATGATGCGTTTGGTCAAGGCATTGGGATGCGAGAGGATGACGCGTTCGCAGGCATCGAGGATGCGCCGGGTTGAACGGAAGTTCTCTTCAAAATGCACCACTGCCGGTTTGTAATCGCGCTTGTACTGCTCGAGGATTTCAAAGGGGGCGGACCCTCGCCATTCATAAATCGTCTGGTCGACGTCGCCAAAGAAACTGAGCTGGCGGTGCCCGGATGCGAGTGCATCGAGAATGCGGTACTCGGCGCGTGATGTGTCCTGCACTTCATCCACCTGGATCCAGTCGTATTTCTTGCGCCACCACTCGAGACGATCCTGGTTTTCATCCCAAAGCGTGACAACGCCCAACACGAGGTCGGTGAAATCAACGGCGTGCGAATCGCGCAGCATCCCGACGTATTCTGCAACAATCGCCTGAAAATCGATGTCCGGTTTCTTGTAGGCGGGCCAGAGTCCGCTCTGTGCCAGCTTCTCGAAAAACACATCGCGCGGCTTCCTGGGCGGATTGGATTCGTACTTGGCGAGGCGCGCTTCGCTGAGCGCTTGCCAGAGAGCGTAGCGCACGCGATTCCATTGGCCCGATACGTCGAGCTGGAAGCGGGTCGCCAGTCTGCCGCAGAGCTCTGTGGCATCTTCTTCGTCGTAGATGATGAAGTCGGTTGGCAGGCCCAATGCGTCTGCCTCCGCTCGCAAGACTAGCGCGCAAAGCGCATGAAACGTAGAGCACTGAACGCCGCCGCCGACCCGCGACTGCACTTCGCGTGCCGCGCGGTTGGTGAAGCTGAGGCAGAGCATGCGTTCGGGATTCACCCCGCCGGCAATGGCGGCTGCCGCTCGTTCGGCGAGAGCCATCGTCTTGCCTGTTCCAACAGGCGCCATGACGAGCACGGGTTTTTCCCAATTCTCAACCACGGCTCGTTGCAAGTCGTTCAGATCCACGAATCGATGATATCCGTTGAAGGATAAACTATTATGCTGATGGTTCAAAAACAAATTGTGATGTTGCCCGGCGATGGGATTGGCCCGGAAGTGCTGGCTGCGGCCGAGGCGGTGATTCGTGCGCTGCCGACCCTGGATTTCAACCTGGTTGAGTATCCGTGCGGAGCCGGTGAATACCTGCGGAACGGCGATCCCTTGCCTACGGCGACGATAGAGGCATGCAAAAAAGCGGATGCAATTTTGCTCGGTGCAATGGGGATTCCCGAAGTGCGCTGGGCCGATGGCAGAGAGATGGCACCGCAGATTGATTTGCGCGAGATCCTGGGCCTTTATGCCGGTGTCCGTCCGACGCGAACTTACAATGCAGCCCACTCTCCGTTGAAGCGATCGGCGATTGATTATGTGCTCGTGCGCGAATCGACTGAGGGCCTATTCTCGACGCGTCTGAGACCGAGGGACAGGAATGCGAACGAAGTAATAGATGAGATGCTCGTGACTCGTGCTGGTTCCGAACGGCTCTTTCATTTTTCGTTTCGTCTGGCGCAAACCCGAAGGCGTAAGTTGACGCTGGTGGACAAGGCGAACGTACTGCCCTCAATGGCGTTCTTTCGCGAGATCTTCGATGAAGTTGCCAAGCAGTATCCGGATGTCGAAACCGAGCGTATCTATGTCGATGCGATGGCGCTGTATCTGGTGCAACGACCGGAGCGCTTTGATGTGATGGTGACGGAAAACATGTTTGGCGACATTCTGTCCGATCTTGCCGCCGCCACGGTGGGTGGCATGGGCATGGCACCGTCGGCCGACATCGGGGAACATCATGCGGTGTTCCAGCCCGCGCACGGTTCAGCGCCCGATATCGCAGGGCAGGGAAAGGCGAATCCGGTGGCGACGATTCTGTCGGTTGCATTGATGCTCGAATGGTTCGCGGAGCCGGATTGCATCGCCGCCGCAAAGAGAATCCGGTCTGCCGTGGAACGTGTGCTCGCCGACCCCAATCATGCGACGCCTGACCTGCGCGGGCTGCTCAAGACGAATGAGCTGACCGATCTGATTGTTTCCGCATTATGAGGTCGGGCTTTCGAATTTACGACACGCACACGCATCTTGGCTCTGCGGGCCACAGTGGCAGGACGTGTACTGCGGATGCAATGTTGGGGCACATGGATGCCCACGGCATTGACAGATCGTTGTTGATTCCTTTTCCGGTGGTCGCCGATCATCGAAAGGAACACGACATGATCGCTGCGGCAGTGCGTAGTTACCCGGATCGTTTTACCGGTTCCATTTGCCTGAATCCGTTTTTGCCTGAGCAGGATGTGGCTGATGAGATCCGGCGTTGCGTGGAAGAGCTTGGGCTGCGGGCCTTGAAGTTGCAGCCGCAGTTTTGCGGGTTGAATCCGCTCTCGGCGAAAGCCAGTTGGTTCTTCGGACTTGCCAATGAGTATCGATTGCCGGTTGTGGTTCATACCGGTGCCGGCGCGCCTTATGCTCTACCATCGCTGCTGATCTCACCGGCGAGACAGTATCCCGATTTGCCGATTATCATCGCTCACAGCGGAAGTCCGATCTATTATCTGGAAGCCATTGTAGCGGCACAAGTCTGTCCGAATCTGCTGCTCGATGTTTCTACGCTGATGCCGCATCAGGTACTCGAAATCCTGAAGCAGGTGCCCGCATCGAGACTCATGGCCGGTTCCGATTTGCCTGAGAATGCCGATGTGGAGATGGGTAAAATTGTCGACTTAACCGTCGATGAAGCCACGCGGCGCGAGATCCTCTGGACTACCCCACGTCGCGTATTTGATCAGGCAGACTAGGCAAGCATCTTCTTGATGACATCGCCGCTTACGTCGGTGAGGCGGAAGTCGCGCCCCATAAACCGGTAAGTCAATCTTGTGTGGTCAAAGCCCAGGCAATGCATGATAGTTGCCTGCAGATCGTGTACACCCACCGGGTCTTCCGTGATGCTGAAGCCGAGGTCGTCGGTGCGCCCAAGTACGGTGCCTGGCTTCACGCCGCCCCCCGCGAGGAACATCGAATACGCGTTCGGATGATGGTCGCGCCCCGCGTTATCGGGGTCGAGTGTATTGCGTACTTCCTGCATCGGCGTGCGTCCAAACTCGCCACCCCAAACGATGAGCGTATCTTCGAGCATTCCACGCTGCTTCAAATCCTGAATCAATGCGGCAGTGCCCTGGTCGGTCTTCTCGCAGTTTGTCTTGAGGCCCTTGTTCAGATTGGTGTGCTGATCCCATGAGGCATGCATCATCAAAATGAAGCGTGAGCCGCGTTCGAGCAGCCGCCTAGCCAGCAGACAATTTGTCGAGAACTGATTCGTGGGCTCTTTGCCAATGCCGTACATGTCGAGAGTTGCTTGCGATTCCTTCGAGAAATCGATCAACTCGGGACCCGCCATCTGCATGCGAAAAGCGAGTTCATATGCGGCCATGCGGGAGGCGATTTCCTGATCGCCAGTTTCGTTCAGATGTTCCTGGTTGAGGTCGCCGATTGCGTCGATTGCCGACCGTTGTGCCTTCTTGTCGATGCCTTCGGGGTTCGACAAATATAAAATGGGGTCGCCGCCACTGCGGAATTGAGTGCCTTGAAAAGTAGAGGGCAGAAAGCCGCTTGAGAAATTCGAAGCGCCGCCGCTGGTGCCCGCCCCCGAGCTTAAGACCACAAAGCCAGGCAGATTTTCACTCTCGCTACCTAGACCATAAACGCTCCAGGCTCCTATGGTTGGTCTGCCCGGAACAGTGGAGCCAGTAAACATAAGCAGTTGTCCCGGATGATGGTTGAATGCCTCGGTATGCATGCTGCGCACCAGGCAAATGTTGTCTGCCTGCTTTGCAATATGGGGAATGAAATCGCTCAACTCCATGCCACTTTGGCCATGCTTCGTAAACACACGAGGACTCCCCAACACTGCGGCGGAGGGCTTGATGAAAGCGAGTTTGAGGTCCTTGGTGAAGCTCGCGGGAAGACTCTTGCCATGCCATTTGACCAGTTCGGGCTTTGGATCGAAGAGATCCATCTGGCTCGGGCCGCCTTCCATGAACATGTAGATGACGCGCTTGGCCTTAGCGGGGAAATGAGGTTTTTTCGGTGCGAGCGGATTCAGGCTTGCGGCATAGCCGTCGCGGGCGAGCAGGTCGCCCAGGGCCATCATGCCGATGCCGCCACCAACGCTTTTCAAGAAAGTTCTACGTGGATTCATGCTCGTTACTCCCGGACAATAAACTCGTCGGTATTCAACACAATACGTGCCAGGCCGGTCCATGCAGTGGCGGCCGGTTGCTCATCCAGGTACTTCTTCAATCGCGTACGTTCACGCTCACTCGCTTTGCGGCCGAGAGCCAACTCAAATGCAGTGTCGATCCTGCCGTTCACATCGGCGGGCCCTTCCGTAGTGACGCGATAAGCAAGCGCCTGCGCGGCTTCGTAGAAGACCGGATCATTCAAAAGATTCAGAGCCTGCAGGGGAGTGTTCGAACTGCGCCTCCGGCTGCACGCTACCGTCATGTCGGGTGCGTCGAAGTTGGACAGCATTGGATAGGGCGAAGTCCGCTGGAACACGATATAAAGGCCTCGCCTGTACTTCTCGGCACCTGGGCTCTCTGGCCATTTGCCGCCGCCATAGGTCAGCTCTGCAACGCCCTTTGGTTGAGGCGGCCGCACGCTGGGCCCGCCAATCTGTGTGTTGATCAAACCTGCCGCCGCGAGAGCGGAATCGCGAATTGCCTCGGCGCTCAAGCGGAGGCGGATTTGTCTCGCAAGCAGCGCATTGTCTGGATCCTGCTCGGCAACTTCGGGACGTGCCTTCGAGCTCTGCCGGTAGCTTGCGCTGGTCACGATCATGCGCTGGAGTTGTTTGACGCTCCAGCCTCCACTACGAAACTCGCGCGCCAGATAATCGAGCAACTCGGGATGAGATGGCTTGTCTCCCTGAAGCCCAAAGTCTTCACTCGTCTTCACCAGGCCACGCCCGAAAAACTCCTGCCAGTAGCGGTTCACGATCACCCGCTGGGTCAGGAAGTTTGCATCACTCACCAGCCACTTTGCAAAGGCCAGCCGCTCCGCCTCGGTGCCTGCTTTGAATTCAGGCAACACCGCCAAAGTTCCGGGTTCAACTTCGATGCCTGGCGTCTTGAAGTCGCCTCGCACGGCTAGCCTTTGTGGTGGTGCTGCCGGGTCGGCAATGACAACAGAAGCCTGCGTAAGCTTTGGCGTCTCTTCTTCCAGTTTTTTGATCTGATCGCGAACTTCTTTGAGCTTGTCGATTTTCTCTTTCTCGCCCCGCACCGTATGGCTTGGGTTGTTCAGGAAGTAAACCAATAACCGCCAGGCATCGCGCTCACTGCGCTGTTCAGCCGGCATCAACAATACTTTCTCGGCGTGATCGAACATCACGCGAAAGCTTGTGACCGAGAAATCCCATTCGCCGTCAACGCCGGGATTGGTAACGGCGGCGCGCATTTTGCCTTGCCATTTATCGAACCACTCGGCGATCGGCGCACTCTTCAAAATCTCATCGCGCTTCTTCAGATACGCTGGCCGACTGGCAAGCCAGGGACCGAGTTCACCCGGCATCGGCGCATCGATCTCAGTGTCGGACGCCCGCGAAAACACAGCCATCGCTGCGTAATATTCTTTTTGTGAAATCGGATCGTATTTGTGGTCGTGGCACTGGGAGCAACCCATCGTCAAACCCATCCAGGTTGTGGATGTTGTGTTCACACGGTTCACCAGCGTGTCGAAGCGATCTTCTGATCGCGTAACCCCAGCCTCGCGATTGATGAGCGTGTTGCGATGGAACCCGGTGGCAACTTTCTGGTCAACAGTCGCATTGGGCAACAGGTCTCCAGCCAGTTGCTCAATCGTGAATTGGTCAAAAGGCTTATCGGCATTCAGGCTGTCGATCACATAGTTGCGCCATCGCCAGGCATAGGGCCGCATGAGATCTTTTTCAAAGCCGTCGGTATCGGCGAAGCGCGCTAGATCCAGCCACTGCCGAGCCCAACGTTCTCCGTAGTGAGGACTCACGAGCAACTGGTCGACAACCCGCTCGTAGGCATCGGGACGCAGGTCGGCGAGAAAGCTGCGCACCATTTCAGGCCTCGGCGGCAGACCGGTGAGATCGAGACTCACTCGGCGCAAGAGCGTGAGTTTGGAGGCTTCCCCAGACGGAGCAATTTTCTTCTCTTCCAGCTTGGCGAGAACGAATCGGTCAATCGGATTCCTGACCCACGCCGTGTTCTTCACTTCAGGCAAGACACCTTGCCAAAGCGGCTGAAACGCCCAATGGCTGCTCTTGGGCGCCGCTGCTTTGCCAATCGTTACACCGGCGGGCCACACAGCCCCTTCTTCGATCCAACGCTTGAAACTTGCGAGTTCGGCTTCATTGAGTGGCGGCCCCATCGGAGGCATCCTGAAGCCATCTTTCTTTGCGGTCACCCGCTCAATGAGTTTAGACAAATCAGGTTTGCCCGGAACGATCACCGCACCGGTGTAGCCGCCCTTTAAGGCATCGGCCGCATTGTCGAGACGCACTCCCGCAAGCTGCTGCGCGCCCCCGTGGCACATGATGCAGCGCTTGGCTAGCACGGGCTGGACGTCTTTCGAGAAATCGGCTCCAAACGCAAAGCCCATAAAGAGCATTGACAAAACAACTCTTTGCATGCCTACATTATATTCGCTTCTTGGTTTGTTAAGCTACCTTTAGAAAACATTGGGAATCGCAGCAGACTTCGTACTCATCATCCTTGCGGGCCTGATTGGGGGCATCCTGGCTCGTTTTCTTCGCTTGCCGCTTCTGGTCGGCTATGTGGCCGCAGGGGTTATTGTTGGCCCGCACACGGCCGGTCCAACGGTGGTTCAAATTCATGACATCGAGCTTCTGGCCGAAATTGGTGTAGCACTGCTGCTCTTCTCGCTCGGCCTGGAAATTTCGTTTCGCGACTTGACGCCGGTTCGAAAGATTGCCTTGATCGGTGGCCCCATTCAAATTTTGATCGTGGGTGGCCTGACGGCAACTGCGGCAAACTCGCTGCTCGGGATCGCGATGACAGAAGCCATTTGGCTTGGTGCCATGGTGTCGCTATCGAGCACGATGGTGGTGCTTAAAACACTCGCAGTGGCTGGGGTGACGTCAACGCTTGCGAGCCGCGTGATGATCGGCTTGCTTGTCGTGCAGGACCTCGCAGTAATCCCGATGCTCACGATTCTGCCGCAGTTGAACGACCTCGACAACGCTCTTCCCAAGCTTGGCAGGGCCATCGCGGTTGCGGTTGTTTTTCTTGCCAGCGTCTATTTCGTTGGCACCAGACTCTTGCCTCTGCTCCTCAAGCGCGTGCTGTCGTGGGGTTCGAGAGAGCTCTTTCTGGTCTCGGTGGTTGCTGTGGGGATTGGCGTTGGCTATGCAACCCAGGCGGTTGGATTGTCTTTTGCACTGGGAGCTTTTGTAGCCGGCATCATCCTCAGCGAATCGGAATTCAGCCATCAGGCATTAAGCGATGTCGTGTCGCTACGCGATATCTTTGGCTTGCTGTTTTTTGTGACGGTAGGGATGCTCTTCGACCCAGCCTACGTCTCGTCGCACCTTGGCCGGATCGCGCTTGTCGTGTTGATCATCTTTGTCGGCAAAGCTTTGGTGATTGGGCTTTCCACCCGCGCTTTCGGCTATGGCAATATGTCCCCCTGGATTGTCGGGCTTGGCCTCAGCCAGATTGGCGAGTTTTCTTTTGTGCTTGCCCGTAGCGGGGTGGCCAGCGCATCGCTCTCAAAATCCACATACGATTTGGCGCTCACCTGCACCGTGTTGACAATGGCTCTTTCGCCGTTGGTCTCTTCCGCTGCGCTACCTTTGGGTAAGGCGTGGCGCGCCTGGTGGAAGCCGCAAAACAAATTGCCGGATTTTGATCTGCCGCCGGCGGATCTTGCGAACCACATCGTAGTGGCGGGATACGGAAGGAGTGGTCTTGGCGCGACATCAATACTTCTCCATTCAGGTGCTCAGATTCTGGTTGTTGAATCCGACTACGCGCTCTTCGGAGACCTCAGAGCCACCGGAATCGCTTGCATCTGGGGAGATATTACAAGCCCTGAAATTCAGCACGCTGCCCACGTCCATCAAGCCGCGGCGTTGCTGCTCACCATGCCCAATCAGAACACTGTTCATCTTGCTGTCGAAAGAGCACGCCATATTAACCCGTCAATCCGCATCATTGCCCGCGCTGTAAACGATCCCCATGCAACGCAATTGCGCAGCATGGGGATCGATGCCATTATTCAACCGGAGACCGAAGGCGGTGCTGCCATGGCCCGGGAAGCGCTTGAGCTTACTTCATCGGGCTAAAGTCGACTGGATCGAGAAACACGCTCTCGACCTTTGTCGTCAGCTTGCCGTTCTTCTCGCTTTCGGTCCGTGCCTTGACCCAGTCCGCGTCGGTACGGAAGGCATCCCAACTTTTCTTTGCCGCTTCGCGGCTGTCGTGCTGCAGCAGGTAGATCAGCGTGTTCTGTGAAGCGGGCGCATCGGACGGAACTCCGTACACCACATTCTTCATGCCGTGCTTCTCAAAAATCTTCAGTGTGTGGTTCTTGAATCGCGCCTTGAGGTCTTCCAGTTTTCCATCCGGACTCACATAAGTACGCAACTCAAATACATGCGGTTTGGGGGCCGCGCCCGCTCCTGTCACAAAGCCCAAGCCATAGACGCCGCAAACCCCTGCGGCAAGCAAAATCATTTTTTTCATTTAGAAACGATCCTTTCGGTATATTCATCATATTCATCCCATGCGCCCGACACTAGTTTTTCTTTGCGTTCTGCCCCTGCTTGCCCAACGCACCGCGACTGTTTGTGGTGCGTTGGGCAACGCCGCTTCCTGTTCGCCGATCGAGACATCGCGGATCGGAAATCTGCGTTCTGAGGACTATCGCGTTACCAATTCGAACGCAGCTCTTGCCAACCTCGACGTTCGACGCACGCATCTAGCGCAGATCGCTCTCCCCACCCGCAGCTTGCTCCTGGAACGCTCGCATCAGGCTTGTCCACGCTTACTTTGCCGTTCGAGTTGCGGCTCGCCGGACAATTCATTCCCGCAAGCAACATTCTCTACGCGGGATTTGCCCCAGGATCGCTGATCTACCAAATCAACTTCCGCATCCCCACTGGTCTATCCGCCGGCAATCAGCCGATCTCGATGCGGGTAGACGGGCAGACCACACCGCCCGGCGCATACCTCACTCTGGCCCTGCGCTAAGTTTCTTTTTGACTCGCCTCGGTCCGCTCCGCTATAGTGCTCTTGTCCCTCGACAAGCATTCTTAAGGAGCTTTCCAATCATGTCCACTCAATCCGGCGCCGAGTTTAAACAAGAACTCCGCAACGGTAGCCCCAAGATGGGCCTCTTTCTCAATTCCGCCTCGACCACTGTGGCCGAGCAACTCGCCCACTCTGGCTACGACTGGCTTCTGGTCGATGCCCAGCATGGCCCGATGGGCTATGAAAAGCTCAGCGCCATGCTGTGCGCGATCGGCAGTGGCGGTGCCAAGTCCATGGTGCGTGTCGCGGGCTACGCAGACCGCGCCGGCATACAGCAGGCTCTCGACCTCGGTGCCGATGGCATCCTCGTCCCCTATATCAACACCGCCGATGAAGCCCGCCAGGCTGTGAGTTGTTGCCTCTATCCCACTGCAGGCACCCGCAGTGTCTACTTCCCGCAGCGCTCGACAAACAAGGCTGGTTTGCTTGGTTACGTGCCCAACGCAAACAAGAACATCATCGTCGCGCTCCAGGTAGAAACGCACGACTGCATCAGGAATATGACTGCAATTGCCGCTGTGCCGGGAGTCGATATTCTCTTCCTCGGACAGAACGACCTCTGCATGTCGATGGGCTTGTTTGAGACTTATGTCTTTCCGGAAATGTACACGAGTCCCGAACTGCTTGCCGCCACATCCACGCTGGTAAGCGAAGCAAAAAAGAACAACGTGATCCTCGGGCTCTTCCTGTTCGGTACTTCCCGTGTTGGAGAATTCCTCGACAAGGGTTTCACTTTCATTTCGATTGGCAACGACCTCCATCACGTCCTCACTCAGACCGGCGCTCACGTACAAGCTCTTGAGAGCATCGGGGCCGAGAAGGGTAAACCCTGGACTCGCCGCCCCACGGCACTGCTCTAGGTAAAACTGTATGACTCCAGGCCCGCCACTGCTACTAGCCACGCTCGCGGCAGTGGCGTTGCTCTTGTTTCTGATTCTGTACTTGCGGCTCCATGCCTTTCTGGCCTTGCTCATCGCGAGCTTCTCGCTTGGCTTGATGACCGGCATGGCACCGGCCAGATTACTCAAATCGATCCAGGCTGGTTTTGGAGAAGCGCTGGGCTTCATCGCGGTAGTGGTGGCGCTCGGCGCAATCATCGGCCGCTTTCTTGAACACTCCGGCGGCGGTCGTCATCTGGCCGACTGGCTACTCGAAAAGTTTGGCCCCAAACGAACTCCGTGGGCTCTCCTCACTGCGGCATTCCTCGTTGGCCTTCCGATCTTCTTTGAAGTGGGCTTCATCATTCTGGTGCCGCTCGCCTGGTCGCTGGCCCGCGAGTCCAAACGGAGTCTGCTCTACTATGGCCTTCCGATGGCTTGTGCCCTGACCGTCGTGCATGCGATGGTGCCGCCACATCCTGCCCCTGCCGCCGCCGCGCAAATGTTCCACGCCGACCTCGGCAAGACGATTCTGTGGGGCATTGCCATCTCGATTCCGATGGCGATCTCGGGCGGGATTGTCTACGGTCTCTGGATCTCCAAGCGCCTCTTCATCCCGGTGCCCGAAATCGCAACCAAACAGTCCCCGGCTGAAAAGGTATTGAACCCGCCCAGCGTTCCCCAAGTGCTACTGCTGCTCTTGTTACCCGTGATGCTGATCTTCGTCGCAACCTATGTGAACCTGTCGAACCCTGGGGCCGACAACCTCTTCACTTTGCTCGGTCACCCATTTACAGCGTTGTTGCTAACAACGCTGCTCACCCTCGTTTGCTTTGGTGCCCAGCGGGCTTTGAGCAAAGCGCAAATCTCGTCGATGACGAACGATTCTCTCGCGCCGATTGGGTCGCTGCTGGCCATCATGGGTGGCGGTGGAGCCTTTAAGCAGGTCATTGTCGATTCGGGCGTCGGCCCATACGCTGGACAGTTGCTAGCTTCTTCTCCTATCTCGCCGATTCTGGTGGCATACTTTGTCGCCAGCGCTCTGCGTATGGCACAAGGCTCGGCGACGGTTGCGATCATCACGGCAGCCGGAATCGTTGCGCCCCTCGTCAAGGACATCCCCGGCCAATCCGCTGAATTGCTGGTGCTGGCGCTCTGCGCGGGTGGCACAATTCTGTCGCATGTAAACGATGCGGGCTTCTGGATCGTGAATCAGTATTTCGGAATGACTGTCCCCCAAACATTGCGCACCTGGACAGTAATGAAGGTGATCACTTCGATCGTCGGCATCTCAATCATTCTTGCCGCCAATGCTATTCGTTAGTTGGTGAGACCCAATATACTGTGATAACCTCAATACCGACTAAGCGGATCATGCCGCTCAAAAAAAATCTATTTCGGAGTAAAAATACATGGATCGTATCGCACTCGGCCTCATGGCCCTCACTTCATTTCTGTCGGCTTCGGTAACTCCGAGTCCTATTCCCGAACCCAGCACCTATCTCATGAT
>JBKJSR010000454.1:0-3937 GCA_046594355.1 Bryobacter sp. | reverse complement strand
ACAACGCAAATCCCAAACCATTCATTTGGACGGCCAAGGCGAACGACATCTTGGCAAAAGTGGTTCGGGCGAGATCAGCGGCTTTTAATCTTCATTCTGTGTGAAGCAGTACACTAGCAAGAACCGGCGGCTTAGTCGATAATAGTCTTGTCAGGTGAAACGGAAGCGAGCTCTGCGGGGACGCAACTTAGCTGAGGGATAGCCGGACGGGCTCATCGGAACGATGAACCACACGGGTGGTGAAGAAACTGCATCACCCGCAATTCGAAGCATCGGATCGATAGACCCCAATGCCTTGAAAATCCCCGCCCGCAGGGCGGCATCTTCCCTCTACTACCACTTTTTCACCCTCATCTTCACGCTGAACCAAAACATTTCGACTTTGGCCGGTTACTTCTTTTTTGCGGTTACGCGGTCGTAGATAAAGCCAGCAGTTCCGCCGGATGCGGCTCCGATTGCGGCACCCTTGCCGCCTCCTGCGAGGGCGCCAATTGCGGCTCCGGCACCTGCGCTGCCAGCAACGATCGCGATCGATTTACCTGTGGAGCGGGATTTATTTGACGACACAACGTTGTTTTGGGTTGTGGTTGTAGTGGAGCCGGAAGACATTGCGGATCTTTTCTTATCCACTGCAAGGGCGACAACATTGCCTTGGGCATTGTAGAGAGGTCCGAAGTAGCCGGGAACGATCACTTCGGGAGCGGCTATTACAATGGTCGTTTGAGGCTCAGGGGCAGCTTTATCAGCTTTGACCAGATTGCTGTTGAAGGCGAGTGCCCCAAGGCCGGCGACGAGAACTCCACCGAGCAGCGCGGAGAGGACTCCGAGACGAATTTCATTGGTTTGCATTTGGTTTGATGCTCCTGTGATCAATTCAATTGCAATTGGGGAGCCAAAGCCTAAGCTATTGATTTCTTAAGACTTTTATTGGGGCGGAGAGTTCATCGCCATGTAAAGTTTGCCGCTTTGACTCCCGGCAGTCGATTTTTTGCGCATTCCTGACAGGGCAGGCATGCGGTGCGTAATCACCGGATTAGTGCCAAGGCTGGCTAGCGCCGAGGTCTTATGAGCGGGGACTGAAGCTTCGGCACGCTGAATCTCAGGCTTGGACAACTCGTACCCGAAAAGGGCGATGGTGCCAACCAGGATTAAAGTAGCGAACGAATGTACCAGGTGAATCGGTCGAATTTCTAAAAATTTAATCATCGGGTTCCCTTAGCTGAATCTCAGTATTTGATTGGAGATCGGCGTAAGGTAAGGGAAAGATTAGGGTTCGCTCTAAGGAATCCTGGTCGGGGGGACAGGAACGCTTTTGACCGGCTCGAAGAGGCCAAAGGCAAAGATCGAAGTGGCAGAAGCAATTGCGACGTATTGTTTGCCGTCGACCATGTAGGTGATGGGAGAAGTGTAGACATTGTCACCCATCTGGTAGTGCCAGAGGTGTTTGCCGGATTTGGCATCGACTCCGATGAGGTGCCCGTCGTCGTCGCCGGCAAAGAGGAGGCCGGTGACGGTACCGGTGACCCCGGCCCACATTTCGGCCTTGCCGGTCATGGGATATTGCCACTTGCGCTGGCCGGTGAGGGGATCGAAGGCGCGGAGGAAGAAATGGCCGGCGTCTTTGGGTTTGGGGCCAGCGCCACCGCCGGCGAAGTTTTTGCCAGGTTCGGGGGGTTTGGAGGAGCTGGTAAAGATGTCGCACTGCTCGAGAACGATGACGGAGAGGAGGCCGGTGGCTGGATTCCAGGACTGGCTCATCCAGTTGGTGGCACCACGGACACCGGGGCACACGCGGTTGCCTTCTGGAGTGGGGTCTTTGCCGGGGATGGGCAGGGGGCGGCCCTTGGCGTCGATGCCGGAGGCCCAGTCGAGATTTTCGAGGAGTTTGGCGGAGCGGAGGTATTTGCCAGTTTCGCGGTCGAGGAGATAGAGGAAGCCATTGCGGTTGGCGTGGAAGATGACTTTGCGAGGTTTGCCCTCGTAGGTGACATCGGCGAGGATGGGCCAGCTTTGGGCGTCCCAATCGTGCCAGTCGCCGGGGGTGAACTGGAAATACCACTTCATCTTACCGGTGCTCGCATCAATGGCGAGGAGCGAGCAGGAGTAGAGGTTGTCGCCTTTGCGATCACCGCCGTAGAAGTCTGGCCAGGGGTTGCCGGTCGTCCAGTAGAGGGTGTTGGTATCGGGATCGAAGGTGCCGGAGAGCCAGGTAGCGGCACCGCCGTATTCGATGAAGTTGCCCCAGGTTTCACTGCCGGGCTCGCCACGGGCGGGGATGGTGTAGATGCGCCAGAGTTCGGCTCCGGTTGCGGGATCGAGAGCGGCGAGAAAGCCACGCATCCCTTCGTCGCCTCCGGCGGAGCCGACAATAATCTTGCCGCCGATCGCGAGTGGAGCGGCGGTGCAGAAGACACCGTCTTTGATGTTGGCGTATTGCTTACGGAAGGCGAGGCCGCCGGTGCGGCGGTCGAGAGAGACAAGGTAGCAATCGGAGGTTACGAAGTAGACGTGATTGCCGAGGATGGCCGCGCCACGATTGACCGACTCTTTCTTGGCTTGGGTATCGATGTATTGCCAGATGGGGCGGCCGCTGCGGGCGTCGAGAGCGAAGATGGCGTTGGTGTTGGTGTAGTACATGACGCCATCGGCGACGATGGGGCGGGCGCGGAGACTTTTGGCGAGAGGGACTTTGAAGGTCCATTTGGGCACCATGTTCTGGACGTTTTCGGGTGTGATCTGGGTGAGGGGCGAGAGGCCGTGGCCCTTATAGTCGCCGGCGTAGGTGAGCCAGTTTTGATTGGGGCTCTTGCGGATGTCTTCAAAGGAAACTTGCGCGGCGAGGGTGACCGCCAGGAGGAGGAGTGAGAAGCGTTGCATTGATATCGATCCTATTTGGCGGAGGTGGCGGAGGCAGCAGCACCTTGGAGGCGGAGGAAGCCGACCAGGTTGGTAATGTCGTCGCGAGTGAGTCTGGTTTTGTAATCGAGCGGCATGATGGTGCTGTTCTTCAACTCCATGGATTCGATGGTATCGACGGGGATGGAGCGAAGCGTGCCGTCCTTGAGCTGGAGTTGGAGAACGTAGTTGGTGCGGTCTTTGACGAGTCCGCCGAGCTTGTCGCCGTTGCGCAGGACAAGAGAAGCCGCGTGGAAGCCTGGGGTGTGTTCAAAGTCTGGATCGAGGATGGAGCGGCGGAGTTTGGGAAGAGTTGAGGTGCGTCCGATGTTGGAGAGATCGGGGCCGGAAAAGCCGCCTTTGCCGCCGATGCGGTGGCAGTTGGAACAGCCGGCTTTGGAGGAGAAAAGAGCTGCGCCGAGGGTGGGATCGCCGGGGGCATCGACATCGACGGCGGGCGCGGTAAGAGAGCGGACGAAGGCGGCGAGTTCCCAGCCACGGTCTTCGGGGAGATTGGCGGCGGGCATGATGCCGACGCCTTTCTGGATGGTGGCGTAGAGGTTTTCATCGGTCATGGGATGCCAGGCGGCGCGATCAATGAGGCTGGGGCCGCGCCCGCCACCCGCTTCGGGACCGTGGCAGCCGGCGCAAGCGCCGAGGTAGGCTTTGCGGCCGGCTTCAATGCGGGCGGGGTCGCGCATGAAGGGATGCTTGGGGGCTTCGCCGTCTTTGGCGTGCTGGGCCAGGAGGGTGGCGGCGAGGAAGCCAGTGAATCCTATTCGGAGTAGGTGCTGCACAATAGACGATATTCTATACCTACGCGGTGTGGCTGGGCGGCGAATGAAGATATAGGCCGCCCAGCGGGAGCAGCGTCGTCGTCCTGGCGGCGGGTAAAGGTCTGATTCGGATTTCAATGAGCCGCAGGGGCTTTTCTCGTCCCACCAGGCCACCCGGCGGAAGAAATTCTCATTGTCTTCGGTGGCGTGCTGGGTCAGAACAATGATTTCGTCTCCTCGAACATTACTATCCGCAGGAACGGGCC
>JBKJSR010000514.1:0-5670 GCA_046594355.1 Bryobacter sp. | reverse complement strand
ACGGTGGTGGCAAAGGCGCTGAAGGATATTGCAGCGAATCAGGCGGACCTGGTGGTGGAGGTGCGGTATCAGGCTTGTGACGACAAGCAGTGTTTGCCGCCGAGGAAAAAGCAAGTGAGCTATGACGCGAACTTTGTGTTTGTGGCTGCGCCGGTTGCGCCGGTTGCTCCGGCTGCCGGGAGGAGTCTGGGCGAGTTTCTGCTGTTGGCTTTTGGGTTCGGATTGGCGTCGGTGCTGACGCCTTGCGTGTTTCCGATGATCCCGATCACGATGAGCTACTTTCTGACGAAGCAGGGGTCTTCGAAGGGGCGGATTTTGCTGGATGCGCTGGTGTTTTGTCTGGGGATCGTGGTGCTGTTTACGGCGATCGGGTTTGCGCTGACGGCGGCGCTGGGGACGGCTGGCGTGGTGTCGATTGGATCGAATGTTTATGTGAACGGATTCATCAGCGTGGTCTTCTTCGCGCTGGCGTTGAGCCTGCTGGGAGCTTATGAAATTACGCTGCCTTCGTCGTTATTGACAAAGCTGAATTCAGCGAGCGAGGGTGGCGGGATTGTAGGAACGCTGCTAATGGGGTTGACGTTTTCGCTGACGAGCTTTGCTTGTGTGGGTCCGTTTGTAGGGACACTGCTGGCGGCTTCGATTACGGGGGACCGACTGCAGCCGGCGCTGGGGATGATGAGTTTTAGCTTTGGGTTGTCGCTGCCGTTTTTCTTTTTGGCGTTGTTTCCCGGTGTCTTGAAGGGCTTGCCGCGAGCGGGTAACTGGATGATCCGCGTCAAGGTGGTGATGGGCTTTCTGATCTTGGCTGCGATGTTGAAGTACCTGAGTAATGTGGACGCAGTGATGCAGTGGGAGTTAGTGACGCGGGAGCGGTTTCTGGCGCTGTGGGTGGTGCTGTTTACGCTACCGGGTTTATATCTGCTGGGGAAGTTGCCCATGGACGGGATCAAGATCGGCGAACAACTGGGCGTAGGGCGGGTGTTGACCGGGACTTTGTTTTTAGCGTTTGCACTGTCGCTGGTGCCAGGGATGTTTGGCGCAAACCTGGGTGAGCTTGAGGCCTATGTACCGTTTGCGAAAGAGAACGCGGGCCTGTTTGGCAAGGGGAGTGGCGAGACTAAGCTGGCCTGGATGAAGAACGATCTGGAGGGAGCGCTGCTGAGGGCCAAGGCGGAGAACAAGCTGGTGTTTGTGAATTTTACCGGGGTAGCTTGTACGAATTGCCACTGGATGAAAGCGAACATGTTTCCGAAGCCCGAGGTGCGGGCGGCGATGGAGAAGTTTGTGCTGGTGGAGCTTTATACCGACGAGCTGGACGACCCGAAGAGCCAGGCATTCCAGAAAATGCAGGAGCGGCTCTTCCAGACCGTGGGCATTCCCTACTATGCTGTGTTTAACGCCGATCAAGAAGTGGTGGGTAGCTTTCCTGGGTTGACCAAGAACGCGAATGAATTCGTTGGCTTTTTGAATACGGCTCTGAGCAAAGCATGAAATTTCTCTCTCTCCCGTTAGTGTTACTGCTCGTTGAGCAAGGATTTGCAGCGGATTCCATTCGCGGATTTCCGGAAGACGAGGCGAAGCAGCGGCAGCCCTTTGAGCAGCGGCTGCGGGCCACGGCGGAATCGAACAAGATCCGCGAGTACATGACGCGGATGGCCGCCGAGCCGCATCATGCGGGGTCCGCTGCGTCGCGGTCGGTGGCGGAGTATGCACTGGGGAAGTTCAAGGAATTTGGGCTCGAGGCACGGATCGAAACTTTTGATGCGCTGATTCCCTACCCCACGCAGCGGCTGCTCGAAGTGGTGGGGCCGGTGCGGCATGTTGCGAAATTGCGGGAGCCGATCGTGGCCGACGATCCGGATTCGAGCGATGCGAACCAGTTGCCTACCTTCAATGCGTATTCGGGGAATGGCGAGGTGACCGCCGAGGCAGTGTATGTGAACTACGGGATGCCTGAGGATTATGCGCTGCTGAAGCTGAAGGGCATTGAGGTGCGCGGCAAGGTTGTGCTGGTGCGCTATGGGCGGAGTTTTCGGGGGATCAAGCCGAAGGTGGCGGCGGAGCATGGGGCGGTGGGGTGTCTGATTTATTCGGATCCCAAGGACGACGGGTACTTTCAGGGGGACATCTATCCGAAGGGGCCGTTTCGTCCGGCACTGGGAGTGCAGCGGGGGAGTGTGATGGATTTGCCGCTCTATCCGGGAGATCCGCTGACGCCCGGCAAGCCGAGTGTGGCTGGAGTTGCGCGGTTGAAAATTGAAGACGCGCAGAGCATTCCGAAGATTCCGGTGCTGCCGATTTCGTGGGAGGATGCGCGACCGATTCTGGAACAGATCGAGGGCGAGGTGGCACCGGTGGATTGGCGGGGAGCGATTCCGGTGACTTATCACATTGGTGCCGGGCCGGTGGTGGTGCATCTCAAGGTGCAGGCGGACAACGCGACGCGTCCGGTTCACGACGTGATCGCGCGGCTGAAGGGCAGTGTGTTTCCGGATCAGTATGTGGTTTACGGCAATCACCACGATGCGTGGGTGAATGGCGCGGCGGACCCGGTGAGCGGGGCGGCGAGTCTGCTTGAGGCGGCGCGGATTTTATCGAAGGCAGTGCAGCAGGGATGGAAGCCGAAACGCACGATCGTGTTTGCGTTGTGGGATGCGGAGGAGTACGGGCTGGTTGGATCGACGGAGTGGGTGGAGAAGCATCGCGACGATCTGTTGAAGAACGCCGTGGCGTACTTCAATTCCGATACAACGCTGCGCGGGGCGATGCGTTTGCAGGCGACGCCGTCGCTCGAAAACTTTATCGAGGAGTGGATGCGAGATTATCCGGATCCAGCGAGCGGGAAGAGTCTGCTTGAGGCGAGCAACCAGCGCGGATACCGGGCGGGAGCACTAGGAAGTGGAAGCGACTATACGGCGTTTGTGCATCATCTGGGGGTGGCGAGTCTGAATGCGGGTTTTGAGGGAAACATGAGTGGGGTGTATCACTCGGTTTACGACAGCTTGAGATGGTTTCAGTATTTTGGGGATCCGGATTATGTATTTACAACGGCGTTTGCGGGGTTTATGGCGACTGGGCTAGCGCGGATGGCGGATGCGTATGTGGTGCAGTTCGATTTTGGGCGGGTAGCGCGGTATTTGCGCGAGACGGTGGAGGAGCTGCGGAAGTCGGCGAAGGCGAAGGCGTTGCATTGGGAAGGGCTGGAGAAGGAAGTAGAAAAAGTTGGAGTGTCGGCGAGGAGTTTTGGCCAGGCGATGCGATTGATCGAGCCACGCTTTGCCAGCCTCGAAAAGACGAAGCTGAGGAAGTTGAACGAAGCTGTGTTCTTGACGGAGCGGGCGCTGACGCGTCCGGAGGGATTGCCGGGACGGGAATGGTACAAGTATCAATTGTCGGCACCAGGCAAGTATACGGGGTATGGGGCAAAGACGCTGCCGGGGATCCGCGAAGCGATTGAAGCGGGGCGGATGGAAGAGGCGCAGACGCAGATGAAGGTGCTGGGAGAGGCGCTGGCAGCTTATGGGGAACGGATCCGGATCGCGACGAAACTGGCGGGCGAGTTTTAAGGGTTATTGCTTCCAGCGGGATAAATAGGAATCCATGGCGAGGGAGTCGAGTTCTTTCTGGAGATCCAGATCCCAGTTGTGCTTTTGTCTGTCCTTGAGCTTGGTGAGGATTTCGGCGGCCTGATTGGCTTTAACGTACATCTGCTTTTGTTTGGCGATTTGCGACTGTTTTTCGGCTAACTGGCGATTGAGCCGGATCGCTTTGATTTCGACGACCATTCGGTAGCGGCCGAGCTCGGCGCGGGCCTGGGGATTGGGGAGAACGATTCGAAGCTCGTCCTGGAAGCTGAGATTGAGAGAGTCGAGTTGTTGGCGGAGCTGGTTGAGTTCGGCTTCGAGAGCAATCAACCTGGCTCTTTCGAGGTCGGCTTGAGAGCGGCGGTAGTGGAGAACCCGGTGGAGGGGGAAGAGAAAGCGTTTCATTTGCGGACGGGAGTGTTGTTGCCTGTGGAAAGGAGGGAGGCGAGGCTTTGGAGCTGGTCGAGGGTTTCGCCGATCGCGGAGGTTTCTTCGGAGTCCTGACGAAGGAAGCTGTCGATTTGAGAGCGGTTGCGCAGGACGTTGTCGAGCAGCGGATTGGAACCCTGGACATAGGCACCGAGCTGGATGAGGTCTGAGGAGCGCTCGAGACTGGCGAGGGCTTCGCGGACGACGCGGGCGGCTTCTTTATGATTGGGAGTTGCGAGTCTGGATTGAAGACGGCTGACGCTGTCGAGGACATTGACGGCGGGGTAATGGCCCATGGAGCCGAGCTGGCGGGAAAGAACGATGTGGCCGTCGAGGATGGCGCGAACGGTGTCGCAGACGGGTTCGTTGAAGTCGTCGCCTTCGACGAGAACCGTGAAGAAGCCCGTGATCGAGCCTTTGGGGAATTTGCCGGCGCGCTCGAAGATTTTTGGCAAGAGCTGGAAGGCGCTTGGGGGATAGCCTTTTTGACCGGGAGGCTCACCGGCTGCGAGGCCGATTTCGCGCTGGGCCATGGCAAGACGGGTGACGGAATCGATGACGAGGAGTACGTCCTTGCCCTGGTCGCGGAAAAATTCGGCGACGGCAAGGGCAACGAAGCAGGCACGGAGGCGGAGGGGTGCGGGCTGGTCGCTGGTGGCGGCGATCATGACGCTGCGCTCGCGTCCTTCGGGGCCAAGGTCGTTTTCGAGAAAGCTTTTCACTTCGCGGTTGCGTTCGCCAACGAGGGCGATGACGGCGACGTCGGCCCGGTGGTGTTTGCACATGGAGCCGAGGAGCGTGCTTTTGCCGACACCGGAACCGCCGAAGATGCCGATGCGCTGGCCTTTGCCGCAGGTGAGCAGGCTGTCGATGACACGGATGCCGGTAACGAGCGGCTCGGTGATGTTTTCGCGGGCGAGAGGACCGGGTGGTGGAGCGTAGAGATCGTAAAGCGCTTCTGGAGCGATCGCGGGACCATTATCCATCGGTTGGCCAAAGCCATCGAGGACGCGACCGAGGAGTTGATGGCCGACGGCGACTTTGCCAGCTTCCGGACGGGCGAGGATAGAAGCGCCCTGCGAGAGACCGCTGGTGTCCTCGAGGGGCATCGAGAGAACTTTGCCGTTGCGGAAGCCGATGACCTGGGCGCGGATGCGGCGGCCTGCGGGGAGTTTGATTTCACAAAAGTCGCCGATGGCGGCGGCGGGGCCTTCACTTTCGAGCAGCATGCCGGCGACCTCGCTGCCGCGGCCACGGCACTGGAAGAAATTCTTTTTAGCCAGGAGCTGCTCGTAGCGTTCGAGGTTGAGACCGCTCATGATTGGCTCGCGTGGAGGGCGGTGGAGAAGTGGGGAAACTCAATGTTTGGGATGCTGCACTGTTGCCCCTGAAGAGCTTGCTGAAAGCGTGCCCAGTGAGGGTGGTGCGGCGGCATAGCGGTCAAACAGGCCAGGTTTGGCATAGCAAGCACCGCTTGGCAGGAGGAGCTTGACTGGTGCAGGGATAGATTAGTTGCGCCTGCGGAAGGGTCTTCCTGGGGCGGAAAGAGGCTGCCTTGAATGCAGCTCTGCCTAAGGCGGGCCATCTCGAGCTTGCGCGGTTTACGAAGGTTGCGAATCGGGATTTGGTGTTGCGCCTGGCAGGGACTGCAAAG
>JBKJSR010000231.1:0-3174 GCA_046594355.1 Bryobacter sp. | reverse complement strand
CTTCAAGCTTTCCGAAGTCGTCGAAACCCATTTCGAGATCGACCACTTCCAGAAGCGCCTTTTTGTAATCGAAGGCTTCGATCAGCTCTATGCCGCGGTGGGCGATCTGCGAACCCGATTTTCATCGCTCCGTCGCTAGTACTTTTCAAGGATTACCTTGCGGCCATGCATTGTTTACCATTCCTCCGATGCTGCTGCGTTGGATGGTAAGTCTCAGTTGACTGAGGCAACCTGGAGGGGCTCGCTTCGCGACCACTCGAACGTCGCAGTGCAGTGTGGCGCGGTTACTTCGGTGAATCGCGGCAGATCCAGTTGGGTCTTCGCCTCCAATTCTGATAAAGATAATGAAGATGATTCGTACACTTTTTGCGGGCCTTGCCCTCTTGCCGCTGCTTGCGGCGCAGACTGGTTATCCAACCGTTCAGAGCCTGATGGAAAAGGCTCGCGCGGCGGCGAATCGCTCGCCGAGAGTGCCGTTGGCCGACGATGCCAGTGGCCGCACACCGAACTTTGTCCGGGCGCTTTCGCTAACACCCAAGGCCCGGCAGCCAATGGCAGATCTCTTCGAAGCCATGATCTATCAAGGATCCGTGGAGCCGGAACTCAAACTGGCGATCGGTTTACGTGTGGCTCAGATCTACAACAGTCCCTATCTCGCCCTGCACACGGAGCGGCGATTGAGGGCGACGGAAAGGGGTCGCGAAGTGTTGGCGCTATTGGGGACCTTGCCAATTGCCGCCTCCGCCCACACTCCTGAAGCCTTGGCAGTGGGTTACGGCGAGTCGTTGACCAAGGCGGTTCTTGGCGTAACCGGCGATCAGTTCGCCGCCATCCGCGCCCGCTACAACGACAGTCAGATCGTTGAACTTACCACCACCACCTGCATGTTCAACTATCTGGTCCGCTTTGTAGAAGCATTGGCGTTGCCGTCGGAATCGTGGGCCTTCCAGCCGGAGGATGCCTCAAAGCGCGGCTACCATCCGCCGGAAGCCCGCGTGTCTCTGATATCGGACGCCCAGGTTGCGGCAGTCGAAACCTTGCAGAAGCAGATTCGTGAATCGAATGGTGCCGCTAACAGCCTGGGCGTTGGCTTTGCAAATTCCATGCGGGCGATGCTCTTGAATCCGGCCGGAGCGATCGCCTGGCGCAACTTCGGCGGCGCGAGCCGCGAGTACGCCGCAGTGGATCGTCCGCTCAAGCTGCACATCTCGTTTGCTGTCTCGATGGAGAATGGATGCCGCTATTGCACCGTGCATCAGGTCATTGGATTGAAGCGCGCAGGCGTCGATCCGGCAAAGCTATTGGCCTTGAAGAAAGATGATTCGCAACTCACCCCGCGTGAGCTTAGCGCCGTTGCCTTCGCACGCAAGCTGACTCGTGCGCCAAATTCGATCACCGATGCCGACTATTCCAGACTGTTGGAGAACTTCGGGGAGCAGGGCGCGTTGGAGATCGTAATGCAGACGGCCAACTTCGCTTTTATGAACCGCTTTACGGATGGTTTGCGCTTGCCTTCCGAGGACGAAGGCGTTCGTATTTATCAGGAAATCTATGGCGAGGGCAGCTACGAAAACTATCGCAAGGCGCGCAACTAGCTAGCGGGCGGTTGCCAATTGCGGACTACTTCCGGCGGAAAAGCTCCCAACCACCCGGAACAAAAATGCTGGGAGACTGGAACCTTTGACGAGTGGTTCGACGCTGTGCGCCGGATCGAGGACGATACGCCGCAGGATTCCACTTGGTCCGGTGCCATCCAGTGCAACGATTACGGCCTGAAGCTGTCACCAACTGACATGGAGCGCTCCTTCGACGGCAAACATCCTTCCACCGCACCGCCAAAGAACTCATCGCCATCGGCCCACATTTCAAGTAGCAGACCTTTCCTCGCCGCCTCAAGCTCTTCATGCTCTGGAATCGATACTCTCATTGCTGCTGAGCAGCGATTCGCCAAAACCCCTTCGTGACAGAAACGTATATATCCGTTACTGTGGAAGGAGAAGCGCAGCAACCAGCATGAACTTGACATTGGAAATTCCTGACGAGATCGCTCGCCGCCTAACTGCAGCAGGCCATGACCTTTCTCGTCGTGCGCTGGAAGGACTGGCGCTCGAGGAACTCCGCGTCGGCCGTATCAGTGAACCCGAATTGGCAGAGATGTTGGGGTTGGAGCGCCTTGAGCTGGATCGTTTTCTCAAGGCTCACGGCGTCTTTCAGGACATTACGATTGAGGATGTGGATCGCGACATCGCAGACCTGAAGAAGCTGGGCCTTTAGCGCCATTGCCCTTGGTGATCGCCGAACCAGCCCAATCAACGATCTGATTCTGATCGAACACATCGATCTGCTTCCACGCTTGTTTGAAAGAGTGGTAATTCGAAGCATTGTCCACAGCGAGCTTTCGAGCCACGATGCGCCGCCCGCCGTTCAGCGCTGGATTGCGAATCCTCCAGCTTGGCTTGAAATGATTGATACGAGTCACGTTGGTCCATTCGCCGGCCTTCACAAAGGCGAGTCCGCCGCCATTGCTCTGGCCGAATCACTCCAGTCGAACTTGTTGTTGATGGATGAGCGCAAAGGTGTGAAAGTGGCTCGCGACAGGGGCCTATATGTAACCGGGATACTGGGGCTGCTCGAACTGGCTGCGCAACACGGGCTCCTCAATTTGGCAGAAGCCTTTGCACGCCTCAAAAGGACCAGTTTCAGAAGCCCCCAAGGGTTGTTGGATCTCATGCTGGCCCGCAATGCCAAACAAAACGAATTGTAGTGGCAGAGTTACGGGAACTCTGGGCACAGCCAAAGCACGGATCGTCATCGGCACAGTTCAAGCAGCCATCCCTGTAGAAACTCCGCCTATACACCTCCCGGCTTGAATCGCTTCATTGCTCCATGACGGATGTGAAGAATCTCAACGAACTTGGGCTTCTCTCCGACGCGGTAGATGATGCGATACACATCTGGCTTCTGCCCATAAAGCAAATGTCGAAGCTTGGGATCTTCCGGAGTTAAGGGATTGCGATTGGGAAACGTCTCGAGAGCTAAGAACTGCAGATTTAGCCCTCGATACCATTCGAATGCGGCATCGGAATCTTCGGCGTGGATGTATTCGTAAATCAGTGCCAAATCGCGCTCGGCACGTGCAGCAATCCTAACGGGGTATGCCATGCTTCGCTTCAA
>JBKJSR010000218.1:0-8155 GCA_046594355.1 Bryobacter sp. | reverse complement strand
GCCCTCTAGCGAAATCCCCGCAAACACTCCGCGGCTGCGCGAGTAGCTCAGGATTTCCGCCGTCATCAGGATATCGGTGTGTGCGCTCGTGGTACGGCCCACAGGACCCGCCGCCACACTCGCCTCTCCGCCCAGCTTGAACTGGTTATTCAGCAGACGATCTGCGCCCCTGCGGTTCATGATCAGCAAAACGATGTCGCTCTCGCTGCCTCCAATCTGAAGTCCAACACTGCCTCCTTCAACAATCACACTTGCCGGCGTGCCCCAACCCTCGCCACTTTTGTCCCGGCAGGTAAAAAATCCCTTTCCATACTTGCCGCCCAAAATAAAGGCTCCTTTTTTCATGCCGGGGACAATCACCGCACACTCGCTCTTGTCGAGTAATTCCTGCGGGATGGCTTTGTCTTTCACCTCCATGATTTCGTGCAGGACATCTCCGGCTGCCTTCAATCGCTTCTCTTCCCTGTTCTGGGCCATCAGGCTCGCTGATAGGGCCAAGACCGTAAACATGCATATTTTCTTCATAAGATAATTTTCCTTCTTTTAGTTCGATTGTCTCCAAGTTATTTTCGTTTCCAAAGATTTACGCAGGACGATCGGTCGGCCGCAGGCAGTTGTCCCGCCTGAAATGCATTTAAAAACCGCAGTTGGGCGATGCGATCTCCCGTGCGTCGTTGATTTCAGATGAAAATTCAACTTCTGCGCAAATGCCCAACGGGTGAGCGGGCCTGAAGGGCCAGAAGCTTTTGATTGGACAAAGGCAACTGGCCGGATCCCGGATCTATGGCCCTGCGCGGCCGGAACACTGCCCTTTGAATTGGCGCACCCATCGAGTGGGTGCGGAGGATAAACGTCCGGAATGTCCATGATGCGGTTGTTGCCGGCAGCGGCCCCGGTTGCGGCGATGCAGCCGATTCCCTTGCCTCCCAGCTCGTGCCCGCCGCCGGGAACCCTCAATTTCCACATTCGTAGCAGGCTCTCGCCTCCGATGCACTAGTTCAACGCAGTAGATCGTCTAAGCCTAGAGGCCCCATCCGCCCAGGTCTTTACCCCGATTTCACTATCGACGCCCGGGTCATGGCAAACTGGTAACTTATGACCCTCGAAGAAATCGAGCGGGAGTACGAACAGCTCCGCCAGCAAGCAGATTCTGTGCGGAGCTATCTTTGACGCCCCCAAGAAACAAGTTCAACTAGAGCAGCTCGAACAGCTCATCGGCGACCCTGAATTCTGGAACAACCCGGAAAAAAGCCAAGAGGTCATGCAGAAGCGCAAACGCCTTGAAGAGGGCATTGGCCACGAGCGCCGCATCGCCACCATGAATTCCGACATCGCCGCCCTCATCGAGCTCGCTCGTGAAGGCGAAGATGTCGATGTCATGCTGAACAGTGATTTCAAAATCTTCCGCGAGCTCCTCGCCCAGCTCGAAACCGGCATGCTCCTGTCCGATGAACACGACCACCTCGGTGCCATTCTCAACATCCACCCCGGTGCCGGCGGAACCGAAAGCCAGGACTGGGCTGAAATGCTCATGCGCATGTACCTGCGCTGGACCGAACGTGTCGATTTCAAAACCACGATTACCGACCAGCTCAGCGGCGACGGCGCTGGTATCAAAAGCGTCACCATCGAGATTGAAGGCGAAAACGCCTATGGCCTTCTCGCTAGCGAAATTGGTGTCCACCGCCTCGTACGCATCTCTCCGTTTGATGCCAACGCCCGCCGCCACACCAGCTTCGCCAGCGTATATGTCTACCCGTTGATCGATGACGAAATCAAGATCGAGATCAAGCCCGAAGATGTCCGTACCGACGTCTTCCGCGCCTCCGGTGCGGGTGGCCAACACGTTAACCGCACCGAAAGCGCCGTCCGCATGACCCATATCCCAACCGGGATTGTCGTGCAATGCCAGAACGAACGCTCCCAGCACAAGAACCGCGCCAGCGCCCTCAAACAGCTCAAAGCCCGCATGTTTGAACATGAACTCGCAAAACGCCGCATCGAAGACAAGAAGAGCGAAGACTCCAAAGCCGAAATCAACTTCGGCAGTCAGATCCGCAGCTACGTACTCGCGCCTTACCGCATGATCAAGGATCACCGCACCAAACTCAGCGTCGGCGATGTGGATCGTGTCCTCGATGGAGACGTCGAACCGTTCATGCATGCTTGGCTCGTCTTCAAAAAAACCGGCAAAACCGCCAGCGACACCAAA
Source organism: Bryobacter sp. (assembly GCA_046594355.1). Taxonomy (GTDB): domain Bacteria; phylum Acidobacteriota; class Terriglobia; order Bryobacterales; family Bryobacteraceae; genus Bryobacter. The sequence goes on along the minus strand of JBKJSR010000218.1, from coordinate 5,943 downwards.
GACGACATGCCCGACTAAGATGGCCGACCCAGCTCAGATTGCCCGCGCCGCCGCTCTCATCCAGAGTGGCGGCGTCGTCGTTTTCCCTACTGAGACTGTCTACGGACTCGGTGGCAACGCGCTAGATCCAAAGGCGATTGCCCGTATTTACGAAATCAAGCAGCGCCCCGCTACTTCGCCGCTCATCGTGCATGTTTCGAGCGTCCACATGGCGAAACAGCTCGCCGCCCACTGGCCTCCTGCCGCCGATCTGCTCGCCGCTCGATTCTGGCCGGGCCCGCTTACGCTGGTTCTACCAAAATCTGACGCCGTCCCTTTCGCCCTCACCGCCGGCCTCGCAACCGTAGGCCTGCGCATGCCCGATCACCCCGTGGCTCTCGCCCTGATCGAGCAATCCGGCTTACCCATCGCCGCCCCCAGCGCCAACCTCTTCATGGGCCTGTCCCCCACCACGGCCGCACATGTTGCCAAGAGCCTGGGAGATCGCATCGACTTCATCCTCGACGCCGGTCCCTGCCAAATCGGCATTGAATCGACCGTGCTTAGCCTCGCGGAAAACCAACCCACACTCCTGCGCCCCGGCATGATTTCTCGCGCCCAGATCGAAGCCATCATCGGCCCGGTTGCACTGCCAGAGAGCATCGGTACGATGCATCCGGCTCCCGGGCTCCACGAGCGCCACTATGCCCCTCTTACCCCGCTTTATCTCATTGAAAATTTAAGCGATGTCCCAAAATCCGGCGGCGGCGTCTATCTATATCTCAGCGAGCCGCTCGCGGAAATTCACTCGATTCCCATGCCCAACGCCGCGGCCCCCTACGCCGAGCTACTCTACAGTACTCTCCATCGGTGTGACGAATCCGGCTTCGACTGGATCGCCATAGAAACGCCGCCAGCTTCCCCAGACTGGGCCGGAATCCATGATCGGCTTCGCCGCGCCAGCTTTCGCTAATTCTTCTCCAATCTTCCCTTAAGACAGTACTGCCCCGATCCGATAAGTTCGTTGATGCAGTCTATTGAAACGCTTCGCTTCGGTGTGGTTCGCTTTGAAGAACATGAGGTCATTGAGTTCCCGGCGGGCCTGCCCGGCTTTGAGCAGGAATTCCGCTTCCTTCTCATTGAAGCCGAGGAGAGCCACCCGCTAAAATTCCTGCAAAGCATCTCCAGCCCGCAGCTTTCTTTTGTATGTGCGCCGCTGGCGCTCGTTTTCGCCAGGTACGAGGCTACGCTGCCCAAATCGGACCGCGAACTGCTGGCCATGCCGCCCGAAGGCACCGCTCCGGGCAGTGGCACTCCGGGCAGTGGCACTCCAGACACTGTACTCGAATGGCTCGCGATCCTATGCTTCGCTCGGCCCGATGCTCCCACAGCCAATCTGCTGGGCCCACTCGTGATCCGCCGCGACGTCGGCCTTGGAGTGCAATCGATCCGCGAAGATTCCCGTTATTCCGCGCGGCAGCCCCTTTTTGCCTCAGCGCCCCCTGTGGAGCAAGCTCTATGCTCGTAATCCGCAGACGCGCGGGCGAAGGCTTTCTGATTGGCGATTCGATCGAGGTCGACATCCTTGAGATCGACGGCAATCAGGCCAAGATCGGCATCCGCGCCCCGCGTGAAACCACAATTTTGCGCCGCGAGATCGCCGCCACGCGCGATACCAATCTCGCTTCGGCGCAAGAGGTCGAGACCAATGTGCTTAAAGCAGCCTCCAAGCGCTTGCGCCTACCCCCTCCTCGCGATGGGGACTAAGTCTAGCCATCTAAGGCGATATTCTCGCTCAATCTCTCTCGCTACACACCGATACGACTCATATCAGCGAATACGCCAAAGTGGTGAAAAGCCACTCTCCTGGAGAGGATCTCCGGGTGCTTGAACACAAAGGAGTGAATCATGGCTTTTTCATCGAACACCAACATTGCGTCTTTACAGTCGCAAGGTTACATCAACAACACACAGGACTTTCAGGCTAGAACCATCAATCGCGTTACCAGCGGTTTGCGCATCGTAAACTCTGGCGACGACGCTGCGGGCCTCGCCATCGCAAACGGCCTGCGCAGCGACCAGTCGGTACTGACTCAAGGTATTCGCAACGCGAACGACGCATTGAGCCAGTTGCAGATTGTCGATGGCGGCATCAACAATATTTCGAAGCTTCTCGACCGCGCCCGTACCTTGGCTACACAGTCCGCATCTGGAACATTCACCGGTTCACGCACTGTACTGAACAGCGAATTCACGAGTGTACTCGGGGAAATCGACCGCCAGGCACAGGCCATCGGCCTGAACACAGGCGGCGACTTTGCGCGTTCGCTCTCGGTCTTCATCGGCGGCGGCAAAACTTCGAACGGAATCTCCGCCATCTCGAACGGTTCGACTTCGCTCGACCTCAGCAACTCGACGGTCGACTCGCAGAGTCTCGGCCTCACGGGCGTGCAGGCTAAAGGCGTCGCGGCTACCGACATCGGCACCGGCTCGGCCACCACGAGCCTCGCGACGATACTCGCCAACGCAACGAACACCGATTCGCAGGCTGCCGCGAACACCGTCAACTTTACACTTCGCGGTCCCGGCTTCGGCGGTCAGGGAGTTGCGATCAATGTCAACACAAATGCCGTCGGCAGCACTTCCGACCTGGTTTCCCGCGTCAATGCGGCGATTGATTCAGCCGCCAATGCCGGCACCCAGGCTGCGACCGCCCTCAAGAACGCCAACATCAAAGCATCGGTAGTGACCGATTCCTCTGGTCGCCAGCAACTTGCCTTTACCTCGCCCAGCACTGCCTTCCAGGTAGAAGCCGGCGATCGTAGCGCCAATGCGCTGCTCGGCAACTTTGAGCGCAACGCCACAATTACGGGCAGCGACACCGCCGTCAGCTTCAATACAGAACCTGCCGGTGCCGACACTCTTACGCTGGCCGTCAACGGTGCCTCTGCGTTCAGTGTCACCATCACCGACAACGGTGCGAACGGTTCCACCTCCAAAGGTTCGATCGTCGCGCAGTTGAATGCCGCGACCGCATTTTCAACCGTCGCCTCCGCTTTCCTCGACGGCAATCAGATCGTCATCAAGTCGAAGGCGAATTCGGCGACCTCATCGGTTGCCATTACGACGACTGCTCTTTCGACTGGTCTCGGCCTGAGTGCGACCGCTGCAACTGCGGCCGGTGCCTCGAGCGGAGCGAATGTGCGAACCCGCCTTCAGGGTGCCTCCGCCGTTGTCGGCGGTGCGAACCACATTGGCACGGATACAAGCGCAACCAGCACCGTTGTTACGGGCGCCAGCGATCTGGTCAACCTCACCGTTGGAGGCGTCACGGCCTCCCTCACTCTCGACGGAGGAGTTGCGCTCACCAAAAACCAGATTGCCGCCGACCTCAATACCAAGATTGCCGCCGGCACCTTGGCCAACAGGGTCACGGCGAGCGTCTTCCAGAACAAGATCGTGCTCACGGCGAACAACGCTGGAGACAGCGTGACGGTCAACACCTCGGGCACCAATGCTTACACCCTGCTCGGCTTCACGGCCGGGGCGAGCTCAACCACCAACACCTTCCTCACCACCGACAGCATCAAGGTGCGTGTTCAGGGTGGCGGCCTCGACAGCCCGATCGATATTTCACTCAACGCCACGGTTGGCGGCACCACCACCGTAAGCAGCGTGCTGACCGATCTGGCCAGCCGCGTGGCGAACAACAGTTCGCTCCAGGCTGCCGGCATCACCCTCAGTTCGGCAAGTTCGGGCAACAATCTCGTCTTCCAGAGCGCGAACGGTGAAACCTTCCAGGTGGCCGTCACGGGCGACTCGCAGAACAAGCTTGGCTTCGGCTCTTTTAACGCCGACGCGAGCGCGGCATTCGACTACTCGACCATCACCGGCAGCGCCGCGCTGACTCCGAGCTTTAACCGGGCCTTCAGTACGCAATCCGCAGTACTGCAGTTCTCGCTCAATGGCGGGGCCAGTTCGACGAATTCCGTTACGGTCACCCAACTCGCCGACCGTGCAATCGTCACGGGCGGCACACGCGTTTTGGCTGCAGGCGTAATTGGCGCAGCCACGGGTAACCTGGTGATCAACCTGAATGGCACGGATTACACCACTTCCATTGTGGGCGGCGCTACCCTCGACGTGGCCGTTGCCGCGATCAACGCAACAGCCGGTTTCACAGCCGCCGGTGGCGTGGCCGAACGCGTCGGAGTCGGTGCCGCAACCCAGATTCGCATCCGTGGCGGGCAAGGTGCCAGCAGTGTAGTCATCAGCGCCACTTCGGCGGCTGCCACCCTCGCCGACCTCAACCTGACGGCCAACTCGAACGCGACCGGCAATTCGCTAGCCGTGGTGCGCGCCGACATCCGCGATCAGATCAACACCCAGATTGCGGCCGACACGCAGCTTCGGGATGCCGGCATCGAAGCCACCATCACGGGCAGCGACGAGCTGAAGCTGACTTCGAACAGCGGCAGCTTCTTCCGCATTTCGACCTTCAGCGCATCGACACTCGATCTCGGGTTTGGAGTCAATGGCTCAACTTATACGGGCACCACTGCCCAGGGTGCCCCGGCAGTCGGTGCAACCATCAACTCGGGTGGTGCCGATTCGACCACCTCACTCGTCTACAGCGGCATCGCGTATGGTGGCGACGACCAGCAGGTCAACATCACCGCCAGCGATTCGTCCGGTGTCAAGCAAAGCCTGAGCGTCACGTTGCGTAACGACGCAACGGGGCGCAATGCCCGCACGATCGACGATGCCGTCAAGACCATTAACGATCAGCTCCAACAGTCCAACAACGAAACGCTCAAGCGCATCGTCGCGGTCAAGGAAAACGTCGCCGGCGCAGAAAAGATCCGCTTCCTGAGCACCGTCAAGGGCTTCGAGGTTGCCATCGGGGCAACCGCAGGCGGCACCGGCTTCACTCAACCCACGGGTGGCATCGACAAGTCCGCTGTCGTCGGCTCCGGGGCCAACAGCACCATCGACACCCAGGCTGCGGCGGAAAGCGCAGTTACCGCGCTCGCTAACGCCGTCTCCTCACTTGGCACCGCCCAAGCCGTAGTCGGTAGAGGGCAAAATCAGCTCAGCTTCGCCGTGAATCTCGCGCAAAGCCAGCTCACCAACCTCGCCGCCAGCGAAAGCCGCATCCGCGACGCGGATCTGGCTCAAGAAGCCGCCAACCTGTCCAAGGCCCAGATCCAGTTGCAGGCCGGCATCGCCGCCCTCGCGCAGGCCAACTCGGCTCCGCAGCAGGTTCTTAGCCTCCTCCGCGGTTAGTTCTTAACCCAAGCACTAACCAATTGAGGGTCGAATCGTTCCCGGCGGCCAGCCCACTGGTCTGGCCGCCCGGGAGCCTTCGACTTTCGACGAGAGGAGAAACCCGATGACAGCCGCTACCATACAGGCCGATGGAGAAAAACTCCTCCACAGGCTTGAAATTAATCCCCACGACGGCACCGCCTATGATGCGCTTGGCGTCTTCGCCCTCGATCACCAGTCCACCACCGAAGCCATCGATTTATTCGGCAAAGCCATCCAGCTCGATGGCCCCGTTCCACGCTATTGCGCTCACCTCGGCGAGGCTTTCGCCCGCCTCGGCGATTACCGCCGCGCCTCCGCTTGTATCGGGCAGGCGCTGGTCGGCGAACCCGGCAGTAACGAGCTCTGCTGGGCTTATGCCAACCTTTTGCATCTCGACGGCGAAAATGATCAGGCCGCCAAGAACTACGAAATTCTCGTCGCCCAGTCCCCACGCCATTCCGAAGCCTGGTTCAATCTCGGTGTTACCCGTTCCCTGCAAAAGCGCAAGGATGAGGCACGGCGCGCCTACGAGCAGGCTGTTGGCGTCACCCCCAGCTACGCCGAAGCCTGGAATAATCTCGCCCTGCTCGAAGTGGAAGCCGCAGATCTCAGCGCAGCCGAAGCCTGCTACCGCAGAGCCCTTCTTGTCAAACC
>JBKJSR010000198.1:0-5295 GCA_046594355.1 Bryobacter sp. | reverse complement strand
GCCAAACGCGGTGGCACGCGAGATCAGCGTGGACAAGAACACAGGCAGGGTAAATGGCCTGCATTTTATCGAGCGCCGATCAAAGCGCGAGATGCACATCAAGGCGAAGGTTGTGGTTGTCGCGGCCTCGTGCCTTGAAAGCACACGGCTGCTGTTGAATTCGAAGATTGCGAATTCGAGCGGCGTTTTGGGCCATTATCTGATGGATCAGAGCTATATCGGCAACAGCGTTGTGGCGCTGGTGCCGGAGGCGAAGCACGGCAAGGCCACACGCGGCATGGTGGGCGGGGCGGGTTACATCCCTCGCTTTGCCAACCTGAAAAACGGCAAAGAGAAAAAGTACATCCGCGGCTGCGCATTCGATTTTTCGACGGGCGGGACGCCTGATTCGAAGTACTTTCCGGCCTGGGGCAAAGAACTTGAGGACATGCAGATGACAGCACGCGGGGCAAGCTTTTCGGCGACGGCGATGGGTGAAGTTTTGCCGCGCTTTGAGAACCGCGTGCAGATCGACAAGACCGTTGCCGATGCTTACGGCATCCCCGCATTGAACTTCGAATGCACGTATGGCGATAACGAATTGGACATGATGCAGGACTCGGTTGCGACGCTGGCCGAGGTTTGCCGCAAGGCGGGCTTTGAAGTGATCCATACCAACGACAAGCCGTTTCCGCCGGGATACAGCATCCACGAGCTGGGCACCTGCCGGATGGGCTCGAACCCGAAGACGAGTGTGTTGAACGCTTATAACCAGAGTCACGATATCAAGAACCTTTTCGTAGTGGATGGAAGCAGCTTTGTTACGGCCGGGACGCAAAACCCGACGATGACGATTTGCGCGCTGGCGATGCGGGCCAGCGAATACCTGGCCGATCAGCTCTCGAAGAAACAACTGTAGCCGGGACGCAATGCCGGGCGCGCCGAGGCTCGGGCCAAGTGGCTGAAAGTAGGACAAATTGAAATCTGGAATGATCGTGAACGCCGCTTTGGCGTGGAGCGCCGTGCTTTGTCTTGGCGGCGAGTTGAAGCTGAGTACGGACTTTGCCGGTGGAAGCGTGGGGCAGGTGAGCAGAGTGAGCGAGCTGCACTTGCGTGTTGGCGTCAAGGGGCAAGCGGATCAGGATGGACGCAACCGGCAGGCAAGCTGGTTTTCGTTTCGAGTGTCGGGGGCGGGGAAGGGGACGGAAGTGATTCTCGATCTGGTGGATTTGCCGGGCGAGTACAACTATCAGGCGAATCGCGGGGCGATAACGAAGGACACGCGGCCTTATTGGCGAGAGAAGAATGGCCCGTGGATGGAAGCGCCGGGCGACTATGATGCAGCGGAACCGAAGTGGCGTTTGCGGATCCAGCCCAAGGGGAGCGAGTTTTATGTGGCGCACATTCCGCCTTATACGCAGAAGAGTCTGGAGCTGTTGCGCAAGGCGTTGAAGCCGGTGGCGGAGACCTGGGGCAAGAGTCTGGGAGGACGGCATATTGAAGTTTGGACTTTTGATTTGTCCGGCGGCAAAGCGGATGCGCCCGTGGTGTGGGTGATGTTTCGTCAACACGCATGGGAGGCGGGAACGGGCTGGGTGGGTGATGGCTTCATGCGGAATTTGCCGCCGGGAATTGTGTGGAAGATTTTGCCGCAGAATGATCCGGATGGCGTGGCTGAGGGCGGTGTGAGATTTAACAAGGCTGGATATGATTTGAATCGCAACTGGGATGCGCCGAACGATGTTGCGCGGCGGCCCGAGATACTGGCGCAGAAGACGGCGATCGAGCAGTGGCTGGCTGGGGGCAAAAAGATCGATCTATTTCTGACTCTGCATAATACCGAGACGAGTGAGTATCTGGAAGGGCCTCCGGACAGCAAACTGGGGCAGGAGCTTTGGGCGGCATTGAAGGCGCGGACCGCGTTTGATCCGGACCGCGAATATTTTTCGCGGATGAAGGTGGAGACGGCGGGAAGGGCAAATGTGATTCAGTGGTTGTGGGATGTGCATAAGCAGCCGGCGTTTTTGATGGAGCTGCGGGTGGGGATGAGCAACAAGTTAGGGGAGCGTCCCGGGACCTCGAGCTGGAGCGAGTTTGGGGCGGGGCTGGCAAAGCAGATCGCAGCGCTGCTGTTGTTGCGCTAAAGCTATGCTCCTTGAGTAGGTCTATCAGCCGGAGATTATGGTCTATCAAGATGGCGTGCTCGGGCCCATTTTCATGATTGAGGTTGTGGAAGATCCTGCCCTGGCAATGGCAGCGGAAGAAAGAATAAAGCAGTGCATGGCACATCAGATTTGCTATCACGGTGCTTTGGTGAATGAAGGCCGGATGCGGGTGCTGGATATTTTCCCGAATAGCTTTCTTGGCCACGACGTCAAGATCGCTGCTGATATCGATCTTTCCGAGGAATTAAGGCGTGCTAGTGAATATAGTCGGGCGCTCTGGAGTAGCGAAAGAAACTTTTTTGCGTGGATCCATGTTTATGTCCAAAATGAATCCGCCAAATCGCTTTCCCCGGTGGATCAGGAAATTTTGAGAAGGGAAGTTCTGTCCTGGATCAATGGCTTGATGCTAGATTTTACTTCTCTTCGGAGCAACCCGATTGGCCAAGCGTTCTAACGCGTGAAGTACGTTTTTCTTGAGACGAATTGGATTATTTGCTTCTTGGTTCCGGCCTGGTTTCACGATGCCGCTGCCGCTTCCCTCCTGCAACAACATTTGGATGGAAACATTCCGAAATGGCCGGTTTTGAGGTACTTGTTACCGGCGATCAGCCCCTTTGCTACGAGCAGAACTTGTCGGGGAGGCGTTTGGCGATTGTGGCGCTGTCTTCTATTGAATGGCGCATCATCAAGGCCTATCTGCCGCAGATCCTCCAGGCTGTTGATGGTGCCGCTGAGGGTTCATTTCATCCAGTAAACTGTGGCATGTTCAGGCGAAGGATCACCCAGCGAGGAATAGGCTGATGGAACAGCGGCAAACTGGCCATGCGCTGCATGAGCTGGAACTGCGATCAGCCATCATTTTATAGATGACGCAAAGCAGTTGTGGCCTTGCGACAGGCTGAAAATGCTCGGGGAGCCGACGCTCGACCGCCATTTGTTCGTGGGCAAATAAAAAGCGCCCGCTGTTAGGCGGGCGCTATGGGCTGACGTTGAACGACGCTCTTAGAAAGACAGACGCAAGGCGAACTGAATCTGGCGAGGGGTTCCGACGATGCCGGCGATAATGCCGGCGGAAGGGGAGCCGACGTTGGAATTGGGCAAGTCGAATTGCGTGTGGTTTAAGAGGTTGAACATTTCCGTGCGGAACTGAAGCTTCCAGTTTTCCGTAATCATGAAGTTCTTGAAAATAGAGAAATCGACGTTGGTCCGGCCGGGTCCGCGGAGGATGTTGCGGGCGCTGTTGCCGAAGGTAAAGACGGCGGGGGCACCAAAGGCGGCTCCGCTCGCGGCGGTACCAAAGCTGGTGTCGTACCACTTGGCGATGGTCGGATTGTCGAGAGTGCCGGACTTATATCGATCGGGGCGGCTGCCGCCGGCGTTCGAAACAGAGTTGGCCAGGACTGGCGTAAAGGGTAGCCCGGTTTGGGCGGCGACGATGAGGTTGGTATCCCAGCCACCGACGATGTTGTCCAGCAGGCCACTGCCAGTTTTGAACTTGCGGCCTTTGCCGAAGGGGAGTTCGTAGTTCATGCTGTAAACCATGCGGTGGGCGATGTCGTGGCCGGAGGTGCCGCGATCGGCGTTGCGGAAGCGGCGGTCCTGGGGAAGGGGGCCATTGTCGGCGCCGCCGAATTGATTGCCGACGTTGTCGATGGAGTGAGCCCAGGTATAGGCGAGCAGGAAGCCGACGCCACTGGAGAAGCGGCGCTCGATGGTGCTCTGCAAGGAGTGATACGAGGAGAGGCCGTCGGAGACGTTGAAGTCGACATTGACGATGCCGGGAGCCTGAGCAAAAAGCGGACGGCGCGGTGCGGGAGCGCCTGGGCCGGGGATGGGCTGATTGAAGTTGTATACGTTTTCGAGGCGCCGGCCCATGTTACCGACATAGCCGACCTTGAAGACGAGCTCTTTGGGAAGCTGATGCTGGATCTGCAGGTTGTACTGCTGGGCGATGCCGGAGCGGAAGTTAGGGTCGACCGATAGGAAGCTGCCAACGGGATTGGCGACAGCGGCGGCGAAGTTGAGATTGGGGATGGGGGGAAGGCCATCCGATACGCGCCGCGGGTTAGCGACGAACTGGTTGATATCGACGGTGTTGATGGGGCCGAAGGGCAACTGGCGATGGCGGCGGAGCATGACTGCTTCACTACCGGCGGGGTTGTAGAAGATGCCTGCGCCGCCGCGAAGGATGGTGCCCGCGCGGAGTTTGTAGGCAAAGCCAAGGCGCGGAGCCCAGTTATTTTTGTCGCCGTTGACGCCAGTGCGGGAGTCGGTGTTGAAGCCGGAGATGAGGAGCTTGGCCTGGACGACATCGTAGTTGGTCCAGCGGTTGGTGACTTCGGTTGATGGCGTGTCGTATTCGTAACGGACGCCGAAGTTGATGGCTAGACGCGTATTGACACGCCAGTCGTCCTGGAAAAAGAAGTTGGATTCCCAGATGCGAATGCCCGGGGCGAAGAGGGTGAAATCCTGTTCGATGAAGTTGGCCGTGCCGAGGATAAGGCCGGCCATCGCGTCGCCTGTGGCACCGGCATTATTGGGGTTGTCGGTAAAGGTGCGGCCAAAGTTGAAGCGGCCATTGCCACGGTTGGTCTGGTATTGCGTGACCTGACGGCGGCGTAAGTCGGCACCGAACTTAACGGTGTGGCGCCCGCGCAGATTGGTGAAGTTGACTCCCGGATGATAGGTGTTTTCGATGCGGATGATGGGCAGCGAGCGGGTCTGCCCAATGCCGGTGTAGCCGCCGGGGGAGAAGATCGGAATGCCGTCGGAGTTGGGACCCTGATTCGATCCCCTGACGCCGAGCTTTTCGCCGAGCTGGGCACCGGGGGCGGCACCTTCCTGCAGGAAGTTGAGAGCGAAGCGGTTGAAGCCCATGCGCGCTTCCATGATGAAGGTGGGACTGAGGGTGCGTACCCAGTTAAGTACCGAGTGATAGGCGTGGAGATCGGAAGAGCCGGCGAAGGTGTCTTCATTACCAAGGCTGACGGGCGCGCTGATTCCGGCGAGCGTTACGGGGGCGAAGGTGGAGGGGCGGGTGGTGACAGTATCCTGACGCGAATAACGGCCGAAGACGGTGTTCTTTTCGTTCCAGTTCCAGTCGGCGCGGAGGTCGCCCTGATCCCAGCTCTGTTTCTCACCGGGGTTGGTG
>JBKJSR010000187.1:0-28750 GCA_046594355.1 Bryobacter sp. | reverse complement strand
ATCAATTCGCTGGCGGCGGTTCGTGGCAAACATACGCTCAAGATTGGCGGCGATCTCAACATCGAACGCATCGCGAATTTCTTCCCCGGCAACTTCAGCGGTAGCTATACCTTCGATGCGCTTGCGGACTTTGCCAATCGCCGCCCGTCGGCCTTTACGCAAGGCTTTGCCGGGCCAGGTACACGCGGAGCGCTCACCGCTCCCAATGCCGACGAACTCGGCCTGTTTGCCCAGGACACCTGGCGCGTCAAAGAGCAACTCACCATTACTTACGGTGTTCGCTATGACCTTTATAAGCTGGCGTCGAACGACTTTGTCAACCCCAGCCCGACCCTTGCGGCGCTTGGGCTTCGCACCGACAAAGTGCCCTTCAATAAAGACCTTTTTCTGGGGCGCTTCGGCATCGCGTACCGTCTCGACAAGACTGGAAAATCGGTGATCCGGACCGGTTTTGGCATGTTCAGCCAGCGGACTCCGGCGATCCTTTACGGCACGGCACACTCGCAAAACGGCATCCAGGTGCAGACCTACACGCTGCGCTCGAATGTCGCTTCGCAGTTACCGCTGATTCCGGTCTATCCGGCGGTACTCAGCGCGCCGCCCGCGCTTGCCCGCACTCCGGACATCTTTGTGATGGATCCGACATTCCGCACGGCGCAAACCTACCAGTGGAACTTCAACTACGAGCGCCAGTTGTCACGCGACTTTGCGATGACGCTCGGCTATCTCGGTGTGAAGGGTGTTCGCCTCTCGCGCAGCCGCGATATCAATTTGTTCCCGGCGCAACAAGCGAATGCGACGCTGTCGACGACTGGTGCTCAAATCCCTTATTTCACTCGCCCCAGCGGGGCGCGGCCTTACGCGGGCTTTGGCCGGATCACGGTGTTTGAGAGCGGCGCGGATTCGGCTTATCACGGCGGCTTCGCGCAGTTCACCAAACGCTACTCGCGGAATTTCCAGCTCCTGGCGAGCTACACGTATTCGAAGGTGATCGATAGCCGTCCCGATGCAACGAGCGTTGTGCCTGGCGGCGGCGACGATGCCAAGGTGGCGCAGGATACGCTCAATCCGAACGCGGAGCGCGCTCTCGGCGATGTGAATATCAAGCACCGATTTGTGGGCTCGGGCGTCTGGGATATCGCTTACTTCAACGGCCTGAGTGGCGTTGGCAAGTACATCCTTGGCGGTTGGCAGGTGTCGCTTATCTTCCAGGGTCAAAGTGGACGGCCATTCAACGCTACCGCCCCGAGCGATCTGAATCTCGACGGCAATTCGCGCAACGATCGCGCTCCGGGCTTTGGCCGCAACACGATCATCGGGCCAAGTTTTGCGAGCCTCGATCTGCGGGTATCCAAAGACATTCCGCTCCTCAGGGAGCGTGTGAAGCTGCGTCTGATGGGCGAAGCGTTTAACACTCTGAACCGCGCCAACTACTCGGGATTGCAGACAACGCCGTATGGCTTTAATGCCGCGACTCGCGTTTTGACCCCGCAGGCTAACTTTCTGAACAAGACAGCGTCGTTCGATCCCCGTATTCTGCAGATTGCGGCTAGAATCACTTTCTAGGATGATCTTTATCAACAAACCACGGCGGCTGGCAACAGCCGCCGTTTTGCTCTTTAACGGCGCACTGTTCGCCGCCGAAACGCGCCCTGGGCATTCGCCGCATGGAGACGCTTTCGATAGTGGTCCGCGGACCAGGCCTGTGGCGATGAAAGACATCGGAGTGGCCCACTTCCCGATCACGCACAAGAACCCGGAAACCCAGCTTTGGTTCAACCAGGGCAATGCGCAGTTGCATTCCTTCTGGGATTACGAAGCGGAACGCAGCTTTCGCTGGTGTCTGAAGCTCGAGCCAGATAACGCGATGTGTTACTGGGGACTCGCACGTGCCGCAGGCGATGAGCGCAGTGCGGCGTTTATCAAAGAAGCAGCCAAGCGCAAGGCGGGTGTGACCGATCGCGAGCGTCTCTATATCGAAGCGCTTGAAGCCCGCGAGCGCACGGACCGCCTTCGCGATCGCGGCGACGATTATCAGGACCGGGCCAAAGACTATAAGAAAGTGCTTGAGACGATTTGCGTGAAGTACCCCGATGACATGGAGGCCAAGCTGTTACTCGCCCTCGCTAACATGGGCGATTCGCGCTATGGCACCGAGATGATGCTGCGCGAAGTGCAGGCGAAGTTACCCGATCATCCGGGCGTACACCACTACCGCATCCACAACTGGAATTATCACGAGCCCGAGCAGGCGCTCAAGAGCGCGAAGCACTACAGCGGAGTGGCATCCAATATCGGCCATGCGCTGCACATGCCGGGGCATATTTACGCGACGGTTGGCATGTGGAACGAGGCTGGCATCGCGATGGATGCAGCGACACGTACCGAAGTGCGGCACATGCATGAGCGTCAGGTTTTTCCGTTCAACTATTGGAACTGGGGACACAATCGCGCTTATCTGAGTTACATCCAGGAGGAACTCGGATTGGTGGATGAGGCGATCGCCGGCGCGAAAGATCTGATTGCCGCGCCGCAGGATCCGAAGTCGAACGATAAGTCGCCTTACAGTCCTCATTCGCAGGGCATACGCAGCCTGGCGCGGGTGCTGGTGAAGTACGAGCGCTGGAAGGAGCTTCTCGATACGCGGAGTTTTCCGTGGCGCGACAGCAAGGATGACCAATTGTTGAAGGCCTATGTGGAAGCGCGGGCGCACTTTGGTTTGGGGGATTTGGATTTGGCCGAGAAGTCTATGGCCGAAGTTGCGAAGCTCGATAAGGAGAAGAGCATCGAGCGGCTGCACAAGATCATGACTGTGGAATTGAAGGCTCGTCTGGCTCTGGCCAAGGGAGAGACGCTGCTGGGTTTGGGATTGATGACCGAAGCGGCTGACAAACAGTTTGAACTTCAGAAGACCGACAACGATCCGCCGCATTATCCGCAGGTGCTCTACAACGCTTTGGGCGATGCTTACCTGAAGGCGGGGAGCAGGGATCTGGCGATCGCGGCGTTTGAGAAGGCACTCAAGCTGACACGCAACGATCGCTTCGCCTTGATTGGTTTGGAGCGGGCCGGTAAGTCGACCAAGATCGTAACGCCTGGGGTTGAACGCAACTATGCCGGGATGAATCTCGACAAGTACGGCCCCAAGGCATGGACGCCGATGGCAGCGCCGGAACTCGATGCAATGGATGTCGATGGGCAACGCGTGAAGTTGAGCGACCTGGCCGGCAAGAACGTGATTCTCGTGTTTTACCTGGGTCGCGAGTGTCCGCATTGCCTGAAGCAGTTGCGCGATTTGAAGGCGAAGACGAGCGAGTGGAAGCGGCTGAATACCGTGGTGCTGGCTGTGAGTGGCAATAGCGCCGAACAGAATAAGACGCTGCTGGGCGATGAGGCCTATCAGGGGATTCGATTCCTGAGTGATGCGGAGCATGCCAACGCCAAGCGCTTTCTGGCCTTTGATGATTTTGAAGAGATGGAGCTGCATGCGACGCTTGTGATCGATGCGCAGGGCAAGATGAGATGGAGCCGCGTGGGCGGCGAGCCGTTTGAGGATATGGGCTTTTTGGTGAAGGCAATCGAGACCAGTCGCTAGTGCTTCGACCCCGCCAAGACCGGCTCGCTAAGGGTCGAGGCTAGGTATCGCGGAGGCAGCGTAATCGGCTGCTGGCTTACGAACGCACTAAATGCGGTCGTGGTGGTAGTGTAAGCAGCTGAATTTGAAAGCCGGAAATTCGCAAATCACCGCGAAGACGCAAGCGCAAGTGCGCCACTTTCAGGAGCTGGGCTGGTATCACAGCATCGAGCTGCCAACTGGCGAAGTGATCGTCGGCCTACAGACGCTGGAGCAACAAAGGGCGCGGCTGGCACGGTTTCCGATCCCGGCAGATCTATCGGGTAAGACCGTGCTCGACATTGGCGCGTGGGATGGCTGGTTTGGTTTTGAACTCGAAAGCAGGGGCGCGAAGCTGACCGCAATCGACGTGTTTGAGAATCCACGCTATCTTGCCGCTCGCGAATTATTGGGCTCGCACGCGGATTACCGTCTCATGGATATTTGCGACCCGGCGGTGCTGGAACTGGGGAGCTTCGACAGCGTTCTGTTCTTCGGTGTGTTGTATCACGACAAGCATCCTCTGCTTGTTCTCGAACCTGTTTGCGCGCTTACTAAAGATCTGGCTTACCTCAAATCTTAGGTGACCGATGCGGGCGATCTTGCCGCAAAGCCGTCGATGGAATTCTATGAAGGAGAAGAGTTCTGCGGGCAGTTTGACAATTGGGTTGGTCTGAATTGCGCCTGCCTGATGGCGATGGCGCGGACTGCGGGCTTTGCGCAAGTGGATCTGCTGGATGTCGAGGATCAGCGAGCCCACTTTGCGGCATGGAGGAGGTTGCGCTTGCCGGTAAAGCGCAGCCGGGCTTTGTGTTCACCGCCTTTGACATTAAGGCAACGCACGCGAACTCAGCCCCAGGGGACCAGTTCACTTTCCTCCTTCAGACTTGCTTTTAGGGACGATGGAAAACGTTGAATTGTTCAACCTGCTGACAAGTTATTCAGCCGGGCTTAACCCTGTGTTTGCCGGACCATTGAGAACTTTTCCATATGGGTCAAATCGAGATCCGTGGCAGGGGCAATCCCAGGTACTCTCGGTGGTATTCCAAGCCACGATGCAACCGAGATGCGGGCATATGGCGGTGCATCTGTGCAACTGGCCCTGGGGGTCCCGGTAGCTAGCCACTTTCTTGAAGCCCTCCCGGATTAATGCTCCCGTACCCGGCGCAATCTCGCGCACTCCTTCCACATCTCCGGCTGTCGCATAGTCGCCATATTGCGCTGCCACATTGAGGTTCTCCTTGGCGAATTCAGGTATTGCTCGCAGCGAAATGCGTGAGGGATCGTAGACCGTCTCCCATTCGTTCGCCCGTCCTAAGATAAGGTCGGTGAGGAGAATGCCCGCAATCGTGCCGTGCGTCATTCCGTTCCCGGAATCGCCCGTGACCACGTAAATATTCTTGTCTCCTGGATTCCGGCCAATAAAAGCAAGACCATCAACGGGTTCCATAACCTGGCCCGACCAGCGAAAGTCTACCTCTGTTGCCATCGGAAAGCGCTCCCGCGTCCAGGCCTCCAGACGGTCGTATCTTTCCTCCATGTCGTCAGCCTGGCCGGTCTTGTGGTCCTCTCCGCCAACGATCAGCACCTCCTGCCCAGCCGCTTCCTGTAGCCGAATGTAATGATAGGGGTCTGGCGTATCCCAGTAGAGGGCCTTAACCACCGATCCCTTTGGGACCCTCATGCCTATCACGTAGGTGCGATAAGCGGCCTGTTTCGTATGGATGGCAACCCAGTCGTTCACCGGGGTGTTCGTCGCTACAACAATTGCCCCGGCTGAAACGACTTGGCCTTTGTCAGTCGTGACCCGAGCAGGCGCGCCGTCCTCGAATGTTTGCGCGTGGCTATTGTTGAAGATGCGACCGCCCTTCTTTTCGATGGCTTGCGATAGCGCCTCCAGGTACTTGAGCGGATGAAATTGCGCCTGCCTGGGAAAGCGCAGACAGGCACCCGTGTTGAAGCGCTCTAGCGGTGCCCGCTCGATACGCTCCACCCCAGTTAACCCGGCCCGATGCGCCGCCTCCAGTTCTTTGTCGAGCAGCTCGGTGGACTCACCGGGAGGTACAAACAGATAGCCGTCAAGCCTTTCAAAGTCACAGTCGATTTTCTCTTTGGCGACGATCGCCTCGATGCGGTCAATAGCCGCCGTATGACTCGCGGCGGCCAGGCGTGCGCCTTTCTCTCCATGCATGTTCTCAATCTCAAAATAACGGTCATCGAGCGCATTGACCAGATGCGCCGTGGTTCGCGACGTTTCACCGCTCGCGATCGCCCCATCGTCCAGAACGACGACTGACCGGCCTTCCTCGGTGAGCAGATAAGCGGTCGTTAAGCCGGCAATGCCTGCTCCCACGACACAAACATCCGTGGTGAGGTTCCCGGCAAGCGCTTCCCGGGGCGGTATCTCTGCCGTTGTCATCCAAATTGAAGTCGTGCTTCCAGAACTCTTCATGATTGTTCTCCATATTATTTTATCTTCATCACCGGACCAGCCCGATGAGGGGACTAGGGCGAAGCACTCAAATACAAATACTTCGCTTGATCTTCACTGGCAGCGCTGAGTTTCTCGCGCCAATCAGCGGTCAAAAGCGCTCCTCTTTCACAACGAGCGCACAAACAGTACCAGCCGTTCTTTCTCGTCGCCTGTCAGGCTCAGGTTCTGGTGCCGATCGTAGTGATAGACCACCTCCATCAGCGTTGCGAAGCGGCCATCATGGTAGAAGTCGCCTTTCTGTTTGGCGACCATGCTGGGAAGAAGTGTGGCGAAGCGAAAGATGCGTCGCCCCTCGCGCAGCATATGCCTGGCACTGTCATTGATCTGAACATCGAAGCCGCGCAGATTGCGCCCTACGTCATCGTCACGTTGGGCGATAGCCGACCCGATTCCATTTCCTGAAGACAATCTTCCTTCCCCGTCTGCAGCAGGGATGTAACCTCTTTTCTAACGGATTTTTCTAACGGATCCACCCATCGTTAAGAGATAAGCTAATCGTTTATCGTTACACCGCGCCGGGAAGATGGCGGACGCATCAACTGGAGTGGTCCCCAAAAATGAGACAACCAGTTGAGATTGATTTTTTGAAGGAGTGCTTTCAGCGCATTGAGGAACAGCGGATGCTGCAGACGTTGACTGGAAATCCGCCATCTCCCGACCTTGTCCGGCTGGGGCCAGGCGCATATTTGTCGCTGTGGGCGGCGGGGATTGGGCCGGTCAGGATCGACGTTTTAGCTGTTGAGGTGGCCGGCCGGCGGCTATCCCCAAGCTACCTGTCGAACCCGGATGCGAATGGGGTTCGGCAAGTGAACATAATGATTCCGCTGGACTTAGCAGCGGGTGAGACGGATCTGTTTCTGGCAGCCGACGAACGCCGAAGTATGGGTCGTAGGCTCAATCTCCTCAATCCCTAGCGGAATTGTGGTATTCTCCGGCTATAGGTCAAACCTTGCAAGCTGCAGCCCTTCAAAAACGCGACAACGGCGAGTCTTTGCTGGACTCGATCGGCAACACTCCGCTGCTGCGGATGCCGGCAATTTCTTCCTTCTATCCGGGCGTAGAGATCCTCGGTAAGGCAGAATTTTTGAATCCCGGTGGGAGTGTAAAAGACCGTCCGGGTTTGAGCATGATCCTCGACGGGGAGCGCAGCGGCCGCCTGACGAAAGCCCGTATCATTCTCGATGCGACCAGCGGCAACACCGGCATTGCGTACGCGATGATTGGCGCTTCACTCGGCTACAAGGTGCGCTTGTGTCTGCCGCAAAATGCGAGTCCGGAGCGCAAGGCGATCCTGAACGCATTTGGAGCGGATCTGATTCTGACCGATCCAGGGGCAGGTTCAGACGGGGCGATTTTGAAGTGCCGCGAAGTTTATGAGAGCGACCCCGACCGCTACTTTTATCCCGATCAATACAACAACCCCGCGAACTGGAAGGCGCATTTCGACAGCACGGGGCTCGAGATTCTGAACCAGACCAATTACGGGGTCACGCACTTTGTAGCGATGCTGGGCACAAGCGGCACCTTTACGGGAACCGCCCGGCGTCTGAAGCGTGAAATCCCGACCGTGCAATGTATTTCTGCGCAACCCGATCAGGGCTTCCACGGCATAGAAGGTACCAAGCATATGCCCACGGCGATCGTGCCGGGAATCTACGATGAGGAACTGGCCGACGACAATCTGTGGATCTCGACGGAAGCTTCGTATACGATGACCAAGCGTCTGGCGCGGGAGGAAGGCTTGCTGGTGGGCATCTCCGCCGGAGCTAATGTTGTAGCGGCTACAAAAATTGCTGCGGGGCTGGCCGAAAGAGGCGAAACTGGAGTGGTGGTGACGATCCTCTGCGATGGCGCCGCGAAATATCTGAGTGAACCTTTTTGGCATGATTGAGCTTTCTCCGGAAGCGTGGGCCGTTATGGTGGAACACGCGCAAACTTTTTATCCCAATGAATGTTGCGGCATCCTGATCGGCACCGAGACGGATGGCAAACGCCATGCCAATCTCGCCGTCGCCTGCGGGAACGCCTACGAGGGCGTGCAGAAGGATCGCTTTCTGATCGACCCCAAAGACCAGATCGCCGCCGAGCGCAAGAGCCGCGAAATGGGGCTCGGCGTGTTGGGCTTTTTCCATTCGCATCCCGATGAGGCTGCGTATTTTTCCGAGACCGATTTGAAGAACCACTGGCCTTTTTATTCGAACGTCGTGATGAGTGTGCGAGCGCGTGAAGTGCGCGACGCCAAGTGTTTTCGCGTCGATGTAGACCAGACCGAAAGTGTTGAAGAGGAGTTGATATGGCCAAGATCCTGATCCCGACGCCGCTACGGCAATTTACCGGCAATGCCGACACAGTGGAAGCGGCCGGGGCGACCGTTGGAGAGCTGCTGGGAGCGCTCATCGCCGCGCATCCCGACCTCAAGAAGAATCTTTATAACGACGAAGGAAAGCTGCGCAGCTTCGTGAATGTTTACGTCAATGACGAAGACATCCGCTATCTGGCGAAGGAGAAAACCGAAGTTGCCGCCGGCGACACAGTTTCGATCATTCCGAGTATTGCCGGAGGACGTTAAGCCATGCCGACGACGCTTACGAACGAAGAGATCCAGCGGTTTTCGCGCCACCTGATCCTGCCCGAAGTGGGCATGGAAGGACAGATCAAACTCAAGGACGCGAAGGTGTTGCTGGTGGGTACGGGTGGCCTGGGTGCGCCGATGGGCCTCTATCTCGCCGCCGCCGGGATTGGCACGATCGGCTTAGTCGATTTTGACGTGGTCGATGCCTCGAACCTGCAGCGCCAAATCATTCACGGCACCAAGGATATTGGACGGAAGAAAATCGACTCGGCGGCGGACCGCATGCTCGACATCAACCCGAACCTGAAGATCGTCAAGCATGAAGTAGCGCTGACGAGCGAGAACGCGCGCGAGATCGTGGAGCAGTACGACCTGGTGGCCGACGGCACGGATAACTTCCCCACCCGCTATCTAGTCAACGACGTCTGCGTGCTGACAGGCAAGCCGAATGTGTATGGGTCGATTTTTCGCTTTGAGGGCCAAAGCTCGGTTTTTGCGACCGAAGACGGGCCTTGCTACCGCTGCCTCTATCCGGAACCACCTCCTCCGGGACTCGTGCCGAGTTGCGCCGAAGGTGGTGTTTTAGGGATTCTGCCTGGCGTGGTGGGCTTGATTCAGGCGACCGAAGTGGTTAAGATCATTCTCGGCATCGGCCAGACGCTCAAAGGCCGTCTGATGTTGTACGACGCCTTGAACATGAAGTTCAGGGAGTTGAAGCTCCGCCGCAATCCCGATTGTCCCTCGGGTAAGTGTAGTGTAATCAAAGAACTGATTGATTACAAACAGTTCTGCGGCATCGTGGATGCCCCGCCTGAGCCGGCTGTGGCGGGCGAATTAGAACCCACTGAGGTCAAACAGATGATTGACTCAGGTGAAGACTTTATTCTCGTCGATGTAAGGGAGCCACACGAGTACCAAATTGCATCCATTTCGAAGGCAACCCTAATACCTTTGGGACAACTGCCGATTAGATTGAGTGAGCTTCCGAAAGACGCCAACATCGTCTGCCACTGCAAAAGTGGAGTACGAAGTGCGAAAGCCGTCGATTTGTTGAAACAAAGCGGCTATATCAGGGTTCGCAATATGAAAGGAGGAATCTTAGCCTGGAGTGACAAAGTGGATCCCAGCGTGGCGAAGTACTAGTTTCCGCTTCTTAGCGGCGATGCTGATGCTTGGCGCGTTGACGACCATTCAAACACAGGTTGAAGATTCCGTTTATTTTCGTTACTCCCCGGAGACTGGCTGGGCTGTAGGTAACGATCAGTTTCAAGCGCGCTTCCGTCAGGAAGCGGACGCGACCTTCCGCTGGGTCGATCTGGGGGATGCGACCGGCTATACGCTCTGGGAAGGGTCGCAAGCCGAACCGAGCAGTCCGATCGATTTGCGGATCGACAATACCTACATCAATGCGAAGACGCCTCTGCGGCTGGTAAGCCAGCGGGGTTTTTCTGCGCGCAATGGCGGCAAGGGGCTGGCAATCGTGTTTCATGATCTGGCGGAGCAGTTTGAGTTCGAACTCAATCTGGAGATCCATCCGGGCCATCCCGTCTTGCACCAGCAGCTCAGAGTAAAGAATCTGCGCGGCGTGCGGGTGTTCTTCAGGGCGAACGACGTTTTGCCCTACGCGCCCAAGATCGAGCAGACCGACTATCGTGTGTTTCGAGTCAACCAATGGAGCGTCCTGGGCACCGGCCGGAATTTTGAACCGCTGCTGACAACTCTTGCGGGGAGGCTGCAACAGGTGACGTTGCAGACGGGTGCCGGTGGAGCGCAATGTACATGGCTGGCGATCGCGAAGAATGACAACGTGGGTTTGCTGGCCGGCTGGGAATTTGACGGCCGCGCCAATGCAATTGTGCAGCGCAAGGACGACGTGCTCGAGATGAGCGTCAACCTGACCCCTTTAATGCACCCGGTGGATTCGCAGGGCTGGTATGAGGCCCCCGGTGCTTTTATTGGAATCTTTATCGGCGACTGGGACGAAGCCGGATTCCGCACGCAGCGTTATGCGGAAGCTGCACTTGCCCCGATCATGAAGGACGAAAAATTCCCTTACATTGCCTGGGACAGTTGGGGCTACGAGAAAGAAATCGATGAAGTGAAGCTGCGCCGTGAGGCGGATCTTGCCGCAGCGCGTGGTGTTGAACTGTTTATCGTCGATCTTGGCTGGGCCAAACGCATGGGGGACTGGGAAGCAGACCCGGAAAAATTCCCCAGCGGCATGCGCGCTTTCTCCGACTACATTCATTCAAAGGGGATGAAATTTGGGCTGCATTTTGCGTTCAGCGAGGCAATGGCGGATTCGAAAGTATTACAGGAGCACCCCGACTGGGCGTGTTCGACGAACTACAATTTTCACGGTGCCGTATCGCTGGCAATGGCTCATAAACCCGTTCAGGACTGGATCATCGGGCAGGGAGTGCGCATCATCCGCGACTACAAAGTGGACTGGATCCTGCAGGACGGACAGACGATGGTGAAGCAGTGTACCAATCGGAATCTGAGTTACGACTATCGCGACTGGAACTACGCTGGGCATGAAGGATTGAACCGGATTTTGCGCGAGATCCAGACCCAGACGCCGGATACGGTTTGGGAGAATTGCGCCAATGGCGGTAACATGATGACCTTCAGCATGGTGCGCAACTATGTGACTTCGATTACGAACGACGCATCGGGTGCTCTAGGTTCGCGGCAGGGTCTGTTCGGAGCGAGTTACCCTTTCCCCCCCCGCTATACGGATCGCTACATGCCGAGTGGCGGGATGACGGCCTACAACACGCGCAGCTTTATGTTCGGCGGGCCATGGATCCTGATGAACCGGCTGGTGGATCTGGACGGCGGAGAACTTGATTTTCTGGCGGGCGAGATTCGTACTTACAAGGAAATGCGGAAGTCGATCCGCAACGGCAAAGTGCTGCATCTCACCGCGCGGCCAGCCGTGGGGCGCACGGATGTGATCGGGAGTTACAATGCCGCACTCGACGAGGCGATCGCTGTCGTGGTGCGCGATGCAACCGGCCGCGACCGTTACACCTTGCGATTCCGCGACCTGATGCCGACGCACACCTACCGCGTGAGCTTCGCCGACGACCGGCGCATCCTGACAATGACCGGAGATCAATTGATGCGCGGCGGAGTGAGTGTTAACCTGCCAGAGCGTGAATCTGGAGAAATTGTCTACGCTCGGCCGCTGGCGCAATAATGTTCGTTGGCATCTTAGCGCCCCGGCGCTTGCCGCTGTCTTCCTGCTTTCCATCCTGAGCCTGGGTGGCATCTACACCCCGATTGCCCAGTCGCCACTCGATCCTGTACTTGCCACGCCCGCACAGGATGAAGCTCTCTACACGCATGGCATTCTGCGGATGGCCGCCGGTGAAGACTGGCTTACGCCACATTTTCTAGGACGGCCGCTCATCGTCAAACCGCCGCTGCTGCAGTGGCTTAGTGCCGGCTCTCTGAAGGTGTTTGGGTACCACGTCTGGGCATTGCGTTTGCCGGGCATACTCGCGGCCGCCACCGTAATGCTGATCGTGTATAGAGGCACCGGTCCAGTAGGTTGGCTACTCCTTTGTTCGCTTGGTCTTTGGCGGGCGAGGGCGGGGCTGGTGATGATGGACGACCTGCTGACGCTCTGGTATGTCCTGGCAGTAGCACTGATTGCGAAGGATCCAAAATTGGCCGGCCGCTGGGCAGCCTGGGGCTTTGGAATTCTGGTTGGCCTTGCCGTGATGACAAAGTGGTTTGCTGGCGTCTTGCCACTCGCACTCCTGCTTTGGGCACGGCCCCCGTTGCGGCGCTGGGTCGAAGCAGGCGCAGCCTTCGCCCTGCTTGTGACGCCTTGGCACCTCTATCAATTTCTTGTAAACCACGACTGGTTCCTCGCCGAATACCTTGGCGTTGAGTTACTCGGATTCGCCATGAGTGCGCCGGTACAGGCGAGCGGAGAAGGGCACGCGATCTATTACCTGACACGTCTGCTGTGGCTTTTGCCGCTCGCGGCACCGCTGATCTTGCGGCGTTTCAACGCGACCTGGCTTGTGTGGTGTGGCGTGCTTCTGGCAGCGATATTCGCGTACAGCTACCAAAACGCAACCTATCTGGTGCCGCTCGCTCCCGCCCTGCTGCTATGTCATCGCGGCGCAATTCATTGGGGCTTTGCGCCGTTGGCCCTGCTAGGGCTACTCGGATGGCCGGCGGGTGTTGCCGTGAGGCCCATTGGCAATGAGTTTCAGGGCAGGGAAGTCCTGCACCTCAATCCGGACGACCAGCTCCGTACATCGCTGCTGCCAGGGGCAACCGTACGCTACATCTTTCTCACCAGCCATTTGCCTCCCAACGGACCACTCGACTTTGAGCGGCTCGGCATCGCCAAGCGTGTGGCTCCCTTTCTGGTTGCACCGGACGCAAAGGTGGACGCTGTACTAGCGAGCGACCTCGCCGAGTTGCGCACCTTGATTGAGCGAAGCCCGCAACGCGATTTCCTCTTGCCTCCCAATGTTTGGGCCGCTCTCGCGATGCGGGTGCCGCACGAGGCGATTCCGGGTATCAAGATATGGCTGAAGAGCAGAGAGCCCCAACCGGGGCCGAGGCCGAATCAGTTTCCCTTATTGAGCGGCCCCGGCTTCGCGAAGTGATTGACGGGTCCATTGCCACGCCCCAGACCGGGATTGGTGGCGATGGCTTCCTGGATCCAGGCCTTAGCCCCGGTGGCCGCGCTTTCGAGGCTGGCACCGCTTGCAAGTAAAGCCGTGATGGCGGCGGAATAGCTGCATCCCGTGCCATGCGTATGCCGGGTGTGGATACGTTCGCCGGCCAACTCAAGCTCACCCCCATGCCAAAGCAGAAAATCCATTGCGGCACCCTCGAGATGCCCACCCTTGATCAACACCGCACCGGCCCCCAGGTCGAGCATGGCAAAGGCCGCATCGCGCATCTGGAGCGGATTCTCAACGCGGCGGCCGGTAATGGCCGCAGCCTCATGCAGATTTGGAGTCAGCAGGGCACAAGCGGGCAACAGCAACCGGATCAATTTGTCTCGTGCATCGTCCGCCATCAGCGCCGCGCCGTGCTTTGAGATCATGACGGGATCGACGATCAGGGGAAAGTGAAAATCTGCCGCTACAAAAGCAATCGCTTCCACCATCGCGGCGCTTCCCAATGCCCCGGTCTTCGCCGCTCCCGGAGGAATGTCTTCGAGCACGGCATTCAATTGCGCCAGTACAAACGAGGGTTCGAGCAACTGCACTGCTTCCACCGCAACTGTGTTTTGTACGGTCAGCAGGGTGATCACCGCCTCGCCATAGACTCCGAATTGATGAAAAGTTTTGAGGTCCGCCTGGATGCCGGCGCCGCCACTGGGGTCCGATCCGGCGATGCTGAGGGCGATCGGGAGCATCGCCGGTCACATCTGAAGGATAAGCACTGTAATGTTGTCCGGCCCGCCGGCAGCCCGTGCGGCCTCAATCAGTGCCTGGGCCCGGGCTTCCAGATTGAGCGACCCATCCGCCAGAATGTGGGCAATGGCCTCAGAAGCCACCACGCCATGCAGTCCATCGCTACATAACAACAACTGCATGCCGGACTCACGTGAAATCGTCCGCGTGTTCACCCGCAGCGGATTGCCCACGCCAATTGCCATCGTCAGCACGTGACGCATGGGATGCCGCTTCAGCGTATCCTCGTCGATTCCGAGCCGCCGCCCCACTTCGTTCACCCAAGTCTGATCTTCGACAAGCGATTCGAGCTTGTGACTGTGAAAGGAATAGATTCTGCTATCGCCCACACTGGCGATATGCATCTGGTCCCCATCGTGCAGCAGGCCAACCAGCGTTGTACCCATACCTTCCAGTGCAAGGTCGCTCGCAGCCGCATGACGCACACGGTCATTCGCTTCGATGAATGCATCTTCGAGGTCGCGAAGTGTGGGGTTGCTCCGCTTGCCCATTGCTTCAACCACGGTTTCGGCGGCAAGGCGGGAAGCAGTTTCTCCCGCTTGAGCACCACCCATACCATCCGCGACTATGTACAAATTCTGCCCGTGGTCTACGAGTAGAAAATCTTCGTTATTTTTCCGGACTCGACCCGGATCGCTGAGCCCGTAGCTTTGCATGATCGGCACCCTGAATTATAAACCAATACACATCAGCAGAATTTGGATGGAGGTCTCCTGTTTCATAATGCGTCAATTCAGAGCGGAATGGATCAATTCCAAAGTGAAATACAATCTATCTCTCACGGGGTTAAGGGGCGGGGAAGCTCAACTGGCGGAAGCACCGGCGGCGGAAGCAGCGTCTGAAGGTGCGGGACGATTGCGAATAAACTCATAACGCTCCATCGTAGCCGCAGCGAATTTTTCATGACTGCGGATGACTTTGCCCATGCAGCGCAGCCGTACATCCTCGTCGATATTTTCGCCGGTAGGTAAAGTAATAAAATACTCGATGATCTCTCCAGTGGGTAAAAGATAGTCGAGTTCAAACATCACTCCATTGGAGGAGAGGTTCAGAGTCTGGCCCTGAACAATACTTGAGCGATGCCCGCTGCGGATCAGCTCAAACGGGAGACGCAGCTCAAATCGTTGATTCCTACGGTTTTCAATCACGGTTCACCCTAATTTACAAGCCGCCGTCAGGTAAGGTCAAGAAAAATACTTAGTTTATATAGGCAAAGTGGCCTAGTACTCACATCGATAGTACTAGGTTTGTGTAAGGCGATAAGATTTTGTGAGCATTTGTGAACTCGACATAAACGGATTGCGCGTCCACAATAAAGGCTGTGAAGAAGCTCCTGAGAAATGCAATGGGCGTTGGCATGGTGATTCTGGGAATCATTGGGCTTATCCTTCCCATCATGCCCGGCTGGATTTTCTTGATTCCGGGACTGATGATTTTGGCTGAAGAGTTCCCGTGGCTCGACCGGTTTTTGAACAAGTGGATTGCCTGGGGGAAGCAGAAAATGGCGCGTGAGCAAAAAGTGAAACAAAATGAGGGTTCCGATCCTGGCAAGCCTGCCCTATAATCACTGCAAGCGGGGTTTTCGTTGAAACGACTTTCTGGGTATTTCTACTTGTCGATACTCGTTTGCCTGGCTGCAGACGGGCAGGAAAAAAAGGCGGGCGCTTTACCGCCGGGCTATGCGGGCAACACGGTTTGCCGCGCCTGCCATCCCGATATCTGGTCGGGATTCTTTCGGAATGCCCATTCAAAAAGTCTCGCCGATGAAAAAATCAAGCTGGAACAAAAGGGTTGCGAGAGTTGTCACGGCGCCGGCAAGGCTCATGCGGAAGCGAAAGGCGACAAGACGAAGATCGTGGCCTTCTCGCTTTTGGCCCCCAAGCAGATACTCGACAACTGTCTGAGCTGCCATACGCAACAACTGGGCCGAGCGAACATTCGCCGCAGTTCTCACACTACCGCCGACGTGGTTTGCACCAACTGCCACTCGATCCACAAAGCTGCCACGCCCCGGCAACTTTTGGCCAAGCCGCAAACTGATCTCTGTTATAGCTGCCATGCCAACATCCGGGCGCAGTTTTCCATGCCGGTCAAGCATCGGGTCAATGAAGGATTCATGCAGTGCTCGGATTGCCACAACCCGCACGGTGCCGACGCTCCAAGCTGGAAAATGAGTGCGAGGCCCCGCATGATGGCACACGGCCTGCAGAATGAGGAGCCTTGCCTCAAATGCCATGTCGATAAACGCGGGCCTTTCGTTTTTGAACATGCCGCTGTTCGTGTCGATGGCTGCGGCAGTTGCCACCTCCCGCACGGCGGTATGAACGCCCGCCTACTCAAGCGTCCGCAAGTCTTTACGCTTTGTCTCGAATGCCACAATGGCGGCGGCAACTTCGGACGTCAGGGAGATGGCATACAGCTCACGCCATCCACCCACTCTCTCACCGAACCGAAGTATCAGAACTGCAGCGCGTGCCACACCCGCATACACGGTTCGAATTCCAGCGCGAGTTTCCTCCGATGAAGCGGCTCTTCCTCATTCTTTTACCCGCGAGTCTCCTCGCCCAGCCCACCGTCGCTCCGTCTGTGGAGAGTGTGAGCCCCGCCCGGGGCACAAACCTTGGCGATTACAACATCCGGGAATCTTTCGAAACCGGGTATCGCTTTGCCACCGTCGATGGCAACGAAGGCAAATACCGCAGCGATGTGAACTTTCTCAAAGGGCTGCGTCTGCTCGGCACTTCACTCACCGTGAATTCCCGCAATGGCAAGGGCAAGTACTTCGACGAATTGATCCTCAACACACAGGGCCTGGGCAACGACCCCTACCAGTTTGCTTCCCTGCGCGCCGAAAAGAACCGGCGCTACCGCTACGAGATGAATTGGCGGCTGAACGATTATTTCAATCCCGCGCTCACCATTGCTTTTGGGCAACACTGGCAGAATCTCGAGCGCCGCATGCAGGATCATCAGTTCACCCTCTTTCCGCAAAGCAAAATCCAGTTCTACGGCGGCTATTCCCGCAATGTGCAGGACGGCCCGGCAATGTCTACGGCCAACCTGTTCGACGGACGGGGCAACATCTTTCCGTTCTTTGAAAATGTGCGCCGTCAACAGAACGAATATCGCGTTGGAGGACAGGTGCAGGCTGCGGGATTCAAGCTGTTCTGGCAACGCGGCTGGGAGCACTTCAAGGAAGATACCCGCGGCACTCTCGACACTCCGGGTATCCCGCTCGACCCCACGATCACCAACACCACGCTGTCCGGCTTACGCCGCGACCAGCCCATTCGCGGCTCGACGCCGCACTGGCGGGTAAACCTGTTCACCGAGCGGCAGAAATGGTTTGCGGTCAACGCCCGATTTACCCATTCCTCGGGCAGCCGCGACTTCATCTACGATGAGCTTAGCTCTGGATCGGTTCGTGGGAGTGCGCGGAATGTGCAAACTCTCGTCTTTGGCAACGCCCGCCGCCCGGTCACCTCAGCTAACCTTTCTTTCTCGCTGATGCCCACCGACCGTATCACCATCAGCAACCACACCGCCTTCAGCCAGACCAGGATGGAAGGCGACAACAACCTGCGGCAGTTGACGAATGGCAGTCTCGATCTGACGTTGCTGAACTTTCAGTTTCTAGGCATCCGCGCCGTCACCAATTCGACCCTGCTCGATGTCGCGCTACGCCCCTCGATTTCTCTGCAAAGTGGCTACCAGTTCAGCGAACGGCATATCCGCTCCAGCGAACGCATCGCCGATGCGGGCTTTGCCGATACCCGGTCTTCCGGTCAATCCAATCGTCTCAATGCCGCTACCGCCGGCTTCCGGCTGCGTCCCATCAAAGGTCTCACTATCGTGGCCGACGGAGAGTTGGGGCGTCAGAACCGGCCCTTCTACACGACGAGCGAAAAAGACTATCACGCTTTTGGAGCGCGGCTTGAATACAAGCAGAAGTTCTTTCGCCTTGCCGCGCAGGCTCGCAACAGCGTCAATTTCAATTCGATCAGCCTCTTTCGCCACTCCTCGCGCAGCCGCAATTACACGGTCGATGGCACCTGGACTCCAACTACGAAGTTCGCCATCGACGCGGGCTACCAGAAGTTGCATCTCGATACAATCACCGGCATCGCCTACTTTCTCAACTTCTCGCGAGTGGATGGCGACCGCTCGTACTTTGTCTCGAATGTTCACGCCGCACACGCCGGGGTGCGGGTGGCGATTCTCAAGCGTCTCGATGTCTACGGAGGCTTCTCTTCGAGCAACGACACCGGCTTGGGCCGGGCGGGTTTTACAACGCAGAGCGCTCTGCTGCTAGCGCAATCTTTTCCCCTCGCCTTTGTGTCGCCACAAATGCGCCTGAGCTTCAAGATCAATGAGAAGTTGCGCTGGAATCTGGGCTATCAATATTACGATTACGCTGAACGTGTGCTCCCGCAACAGGATTATCGTGCGCACACGGGCTTTGCCAGCGTGCTATGGTCGTTCTAATTTACCAACCATGATTGACGGCTTCTGGATTAGTACGCTTCTTCTGCTGGTGATGACCGTTGGCGTCATCTACTTTCGCATTTCCGCGCCGACGACCGAAAGCAATTGGCCCCTCGTTTACTACGTCTTTGCGGTGCTCCATTTGCAGCTTTATACGGAGGGCTTGTATTCGGGAGTCGTTTTCGCATCGATCCTGACGGCCATGTTTCTGCGCTTTGAATTCCTGTCCGGATGGCTTCAGAAACTGCTTCAGGCGATTGAATACTTTTGCCTGGTGCTGGTTGGCTATCGCCTCTTGATGATCCTTCTGAGCTAAGCGCCCCGCTCAAGTTCCAGCCCGGATTCCTGCAACGCACGCCAGCCCCCATCGAGACTGACCGGCTGTTCGTAACCCATCTTGAGCAGGTTGTCGGCGGCCAGCGCCGAACGAAAGCCGCCGCCGCAATAGAGAATAATCTTTGCGCTCTTGTCGGGCACCTGGGTCTCAATATCCCGTTCGATGATGCCTTTGCCCAGGTGCAGCGCCCCCTTTACATGACCGGCGGCAAATTCGCTCTCTTCGCGCACATCCACCAGCACAAGCTTCTGGCCTGTGGCCAACAGTTCTTTGTAGCCGGCGACATCGATCTCGGACACACGCGTTTTTGCATCTTCGACGATGGCAAGAAATCCTGGGTTGTGTTTCATCTATTTCATTCATCCTCTCAGCCAATACGTTCAATCCGCGCCCCGGCCTGAGCCAGCTTCTCTTCAATTTTCTCGTATCCGCGGTCCATGTGATAGACCCGGTCGAGGATGGATTCTCCGTGCGCCACCAGTGCCGCAAGCACCAGGGAAGCGCTCGCCCTGAGGTCGGAGCACATCACCTGCGCGCCCGTAAGTTCGCTTGGCCCCGCGACAATTGCCTGCCGTCCCTCAATGCGAATATTGGCCCCCATGCGAGCCAGCTCCGGTACATGCATGAATCGATTCTCGAAGATGTTCTCAGTGATAAAGCTGATGCCTGCGGCACCTGTCATCAGCGCCATAAACTGCGCCTGAAGATCGGTGGCAAAGCCCGGATGCTCTTCAGTCGTCATGTCGACACTACGCAATCGCGTTACGGGACGGGTCTCGATGGCAGTTGCCGATTCTTCGACCCGCGCCCCCGCCTGCCGCATTTTGCTGAGGAGAGAAGCAATGTGCTCGGGCACGCAACCGGTGACGACGAGCTCCGAATTTGTCATTACCCCGGCGATCAGCAGCGTACCGGCCTCAATCCGGTCCGGGATAATCGTGTGCTCGGCGCCGTGCAGACGCGCCACGCCCTCAATCTGAATGCGCGGCGTACCGGCACCGGTGATCTGTGCGCCCATCTTGGTGAGCAATTCGGCGAGGTCCACTACCTCGGGCTCACGCGCCGCGTTCTCGAGCACTGTCGTACCTTTGGCCAGTGCGGCGGCCATCATCAGGTCTTCGGTGCCTGTGACGGTGATGCGTTCGAAATGAACTGTGTTGCCCCGCAAGCCGTTGGGTGCCGAGGCTTCAATGTAGCCGTGCTCCTGGTGGACGGTCGCTCCCAGATGTTCGAGGCCGTTGATGTGCAGATTGATCGGCCTCGCGCCAATCGAGCAACCTCCCGGTACCGACACCCGCGCAACGCCGGTGCGTGCGGCCAGTGGCCCCAGCACTAGCGACGACGCCCGCATCGTTTTTACGATGTCATAGGGAGCTTCGGGATTTGTGATCCGCGCCGCCTCGATTCGCACCGCGCCGTCGGGCCGCCGCGTCACGCTCGCGCCATTGTATTCGAGCAGCTTCAGCATTGTCGCGATGTCGCGCACCTGGGGCACCCGGTGCAGGATCACGGGTTCTTCCGTCAGCAGGCAGGCGGCAATTGCGGGCAGGGAAGAGTTCTTCGAGCCGCTGACGGGAACTTCGCCGCTCAGTGGCACGCGGCCGTTAATTCGAAATTTATCCATACGATTTTTCCGGTTGTTAGAGGAGCGCTCCGGCAACCCGGTTACCCGCCCTTAAAAGGCGAGCCTCGGCTTCCACGCAGCTTAACTTCAAGCGTCCCATGACAATCGCCGTCCGCACAACATTTCCTGAATCTTCAAACAACTTTACGGCCGCCGTGCGGTCCACTCCCACTGCCTGCATCACGATGCGCGTGGCGCGATCCACCAGTTTTTCGTTGGTAGGCTGCACGTTCACCATCAGGTTGCCAAACACATAGCCCAGCCGAATCATGGCCCCCGTAGACAACATGTTCAGTACGAGCTTGGTTGCCGTGCCGGCTTTCATCCGCGTCGAGCCGGTCACGACCTCGGCCCCCGGCAATACCTCGATCGGAATCTCAACCGCCGCGCTCAACAGGGAATGCGGCGTACAGCTCACCCCCAGCGTCAACGCGCCCAGCGAGCGTGCCTTCTCCACTGCGCCCAGCACATAGGGCGTCCGCCCCGATGCGGCAATGCCGCACAACACATCTTTTTCTCCAAAGCCCAGCGCAAGCAATTCTTCCGCGCCCAATTCGCGAGAGTCCTCCGCGCCTTCTACCGCTTTGCGCAGCGCCCGGTCGCCACCGGCGATAAACCCCTGCACCAGATCCGCAGGCACGTTGTAAGTGGGCGGACACTCGCTCGCATCGAGCACGCCCAACCGCCCGCTTGTGCCGGCTCCCGTGTAAAACAGGCGGCCTCCCGCTCGCATCCTGTCCACAATCGCATCCACCGCAGTGGCGATGCTGGGCAGTGCGGCTTCAACCGCCAGCGCTACCTTCTTGTCTTCCCCGTTGATGATCCGCATCATCTCGAGGGTCGTTACGCTGTCGATCTTTTCCGATGCCGGGTTGGCTTGTTCGGTGAGTAGTGTTTCGAGTTGCACAGCGTCGAGTTTCATGCCACCCCAAGCGACTTCATCAGTTTTGAAGTTGCCTCTCTCGCGAGGTAAGCTGCTTCGCCTACAGCTAAATCCTTCAATCCTCGTCCAAATACCTCGGGGCTCACCGCGTCCTTGTACCCGATCTCTTTCAGTGCACCAAAAAATCCCTTCCAGTTCAAAACACCCTCGCCCGGCAATAGACGTTCGTTGTCCATCACCTTTTCCGGGGGAATCTGCGCCGCATCGGCAAGGTGAACGTGTACAATTGCCTCGCGCCCAGCCTTTACGATGTCTTCCGCCGTCGCCCCGGCATGGTGCCAATGCCAGCTATCGAGCATCAGCCCGCAGTTTGAGCCGCACTCCTTTGCAAAGGCCAGCATCTCGTTCATCTGCCAGATAAATTCGTGCGGGTACCGCTTGCGGATGTGCAAAGGGCCCAGAAATTCAATCCCCAGCCGGACATGGCTGCGCTCAAGTATGCCGCAAACTTTGCGCAATCGTCCCAGCATCAATTTGTGCTGCTCCGGCTTCGGTAATTCGGCCGACGAAGGAATCCAGGTACCCATGCGCGGGCATCCGATCGCCGCCGCAAATGCAGCCGCTTGCGCCAG
This sequence comes from Bryobacter sp., assembly GCA_046594355.1. GTDB lineage: Bacteria > Acidobacteriota > Terriglobia > Bryobacterales > Bryobacteraceae > Bryobacter. Next base: position 6,654 of record JBKJSR010000187.1, on the reverse strand, counting down.
GCCGACAAGGTCTTTCTCGAAACTTGCGTCATCCTTGCGGATTTCCACCGGCAGGCTGATGGCCCCGGGCTTCAATCCGTTTGCGGCCAGAGTCGCCAACACTTGCCTGGGACTCTCCTTCATCACTTGCAGGATGGGGATTTCCACGCCGGAAAATCCCGCCTGATGGGCGATTTCAGCCAGTTGCGGCCAAGTGGCCCGGCCGCTAATGGTAACGGGATTCAGCGTGAGGAGCATATTAGCGACGAGTTTATCGCGATTCCGTAAGCAGATTGAGTTGTCTGAGGGCTAAACGCAAAAACCGCTCCTTTGCTGGAGGCGAAGGAGCGGTTTTTGCGCTTTATCTCAAGCTTGAACCGTCATATGGGAGACACGGCTCCAATAGCAACTGTTACAGGAAAATTGTTTAAGCCTGGAAGCTGGAGCCGCAGCCGCAGGTCGACTTCACGTTCGGATTGTTGAACTTGAAGCCAGATCCTTCGAGCGATTCGACATAATCTACTTCGACACCATCGAGGTAGAGCATGCTCGCCTGGTCGACAAAAACCTTCAAACCACTGAAATCATAAGTCTTGTCGAGCATTCCCGGCGTATTCTCGAAAGCCATGGAATACGAAAATCCAGAGCAACCGCCACCCACTACGGATATGCGGAGGCCGGAAGGCTTGGGCTCTTGCGAAGTCAAAATCTCGTGAACTTTTACGGTCGCGCGGTCTGTTAGCTGAATCATAGGTCTTCTCCTTCTACTATATTCAATTGGATCATTTTGGTCCAGTAAAAGTTGCAAACAGTATTGTGGCGGGATTTTGCTATTGTCTGGGAGTAAGGCAAATCGTCGAAACGTGCGGAGGGGAAGCAGCGTCCATTGAGACATGAACGGGCTTAGTGAAGTTCTTCCCATTCCGGCCGTAGCGGCGAAACAACGCCCCTTTAAGGCTGTGGATCGTTCCCAAAGTGAAGAAGCGCTGCTTGTCGCGCGTGTTCAAAAACGCGACGAACTCGCATTTCGCGAATTAGTCGAACGCTACCAGAATAAAGTCTTCTCGATCATCTATGGCATCCTGCGCAACCGCAACGACGCCGAGGATATCTCGCAGCAAGTCTTTACGAAGGTCTACACTTCGATCGGCAATTTCGACTCGCGCAGTTCGCTGCTCACCTGGATTTACAAGATTACGGTGAACGAGTGCTACGACTATCTGCGCAAGAAGAGAGTCCGCAAACTGGTCTACGAGAGTGACATCTCCGAAGACGACTCGAAGCTGATGGAGAATTCTGAAATCACGAGCGACAAGCGCGTCCCCGCAGACGTCCGGCTGGCGCAGCGCGATCTACTGCTTAAAATGCTCGAAAAAATCAGCGAAGAAGACCGGACCCTGATTCTACTAAAAGAAGTAGAAGGCCATTCCGTAGAAGAATTGGCCAAGCGCACCGGCATGAACGAAAATACGGTTAAAGTAAAGTTATTCCGTGCACGGCAAAAACTGCTCAAGGCGGCACAAAGACTGCTCAAGCGGCCGGGCACTGCGACAGCTTAGGCTGTCCTTTTTGAAGTTGTACCTCGATGTTGTTCGCGTTTTTAGTTTCCCGCCGGGTGAGGCCGGCGAAATTTGGGCCATTTGGAAACACGCGGTCAGGCGAAAACGCCAGTTTGCGGAGAACTCCACGCTAGAGAGTTCCCGACAAGCCGGGCGTCCTGATCGCGAATTGAATTAGAGGGAAGAGGCAAAAATATGAGGCCGCTAGAAGATGGCTTGGAAGGCATGATCGAATCAGGAAAAATGCCGGAGGACCATAGCCCCGCCGGGGCATACCTCCTTGCAAACCCGGCAGCAAAAGAAGAAGTTGCTTCCATGATGGATCTATCGCGTCAAATCCGGGAAAATTTCCGGCTCAGCGCCGAAGAGCGCGATTCGCTTGAAGTCGCACCCGGTTTTTACGCTCGTGTTCTCGCTCAGATCGAAGCGCAGGCCGCCCCCGCCAGCATCTGGAACTTCCTTCTTGAACCATTCGGCCGCCGCCTCGTTTACGCTTCGCTCGCACTGGCACTGCTTCTGGCCGCCGCCAATGTGTTTGATGCGACTCCGGTTATCGATGTCGAAATCGCGGCTACCCAGGCGGCTCCATCCACCTCGAGTCCGGCCACCTCGAGCCCGGTTTTGCGCGGAACGGTTCTTGCGAGCGATTCCGATTCAATTCCGGTAGTCGAATCGACCAGCCAGGACGAGGACCGTGGCGCGGCCCTCATGCAACTCACGACTTACGAACAATAACCCTAGTGTCAAATCATGTCTGATCGCGCGACCTGGTCCCACCCCAAAGTCATCACCGCTCTGCTTGCGGTCTTTCTGGCTGGCGCTGCGGCAGGCGCTCTCGGCATGAAACTGGTCGTCCGTGGCAGTCTAAATTCCAGCTCCCGCAGCTTCCGGCAAATGGATCGTAAAGCGCTTCTCGATTATTTCAATAAAGAACTGAAGCTATCTGATAAGCAACAACAACAGGTAGAAGCTCTGCTAGATGATCACTTTAAGTATCTCCAGACCCTCGGGGCGCAGATGGAAGAAGTGCGCGTTTATGGCAGAGAAGGAATTTCCAAGCTGCTGGATCCCGAGCAGAGAAAAAAGTTTGATAAATTAATGCTGGATTGGCAACGTGTACAGAGATAGGAACTCTTACTATTAGCGTTCGATAATTTTTGCGGTGGTCTCGAGTTATGGCCACTGCCTGACGATCAACCCAGTACGTGGATCATTTTAGGCCTGCCCTGTTTGCACGCCGGCTACTTGCAACCACGCGAAAAAAATTGCTAAAGGCGACATCATATGTCACTCGCATTGCTTCATTTGGATAGCGCCGGCGAACTGCTGGCTGCTGAAATTCGCATTTCACCAAGACTTCTCGAAGATCTCCTCGAAGTTCTCGCTTCCGCGCCTTTCCCCATTAACCCAGAACTCGAACACGCTTCGGCCACCCCGAATGCGGCAACCTCGAAAATCTATTTTCCCTTGTACGATTCTCAACTCAACACCTTGCGGGACATTCTCGTCAGTTCCGGCTTCACTGCAAGTCTTCTCGAAGTACACAGCATGGCGGCACAAGTCAGCCACGACTAAGCACCAACCCTCTAAACTGGTCTCTTGACCGCACGTCCCCAAATCCAGATCCTCGCCGGTCCTCCAGCCAGCGGCAAGAGCACTCGGTTGCTCCTGACTCTCAAGGATGCCCTCAAGCGCGGCGACTGGTCCACTCGCCTTCTGGTTCCCTCGGCCACCATGGCCGAGCACATCCGCAATCAACTCGCCCGCGAGGGATTTCTACTTCGAAAGTCCACAGTCACCACGCTCTCCCGCTTTGTCGATGAGCTCAAACTTGCACCACCCGCTCCCGACGCGGCAAGGCTCGAGTCCATCATCGCCTTGATCCTCGCTGCCGATTGCCCAGCCGACTATCAGGCAGTCGCTTGCCAGCCGGGTTTCATCCGTCATCTCGCTGGATCGTTTGAAGCCCTCACGCTCGCCGGTGTGCAGCCCCAACAGCTCGAAGGCGCATTGCGGGATGTCTATGCACGCACTCTTGCCGCGCTCACCGCAGCCAAGCTCGCTTTACGCGGGCAACGCCTCCTGGCAGTCGCCGCCGCTCTGCCCGCCACCGGGCTCAAGGGCGTTTCCAGTCTTCTTCTCGATGGCTTCTTCGGCTTCGCAACTACCGAAATTGTCCTCATCCACGCGCTTGGCCAACTCGTGCCTGTCCAACTCGCACTGCCCGATGGCCCTGAGCTTACGCGCTTCGAGGCTCAGATCGAGCGCTTGCCCGAACAACTCCGCAAGCCGCAGCGCCACACTCTTGCCGCCTCTGATCGCACGCAAGAAGCGCTTCTCATCGCCCACCGGATCCTGGCTCTCGCAGAGCAAGGCGTACCGCTTCGCCGCATCGGCGTTCTCCTGCGCAACCCCGCCGCCTACGCGCCTCTGATCGAAATTACCTTTGCCCGCCTCAGCATCCCTTCGCGTTCCTACCTCGGCCTTCCCCTCGCCTCACATCCCGTTACGGTATTCCATCGGGACTTTCTCGCTGCGGCCGATTCCGGTTGGGATAATGCGTTGCTGCTGAGCGCGATGGGCTGGCGTTTTCTCGGCCTGATGGGCGCTGCCTCCGGCGATGAGCTGGAACATAAGATCAAGGCCGCCCTGCCGGCTACCGGCCTCGGCTGGTTTCCGCAATTGCTCCCTTTCGAGCATTGGCCCGGTCTGCGTCTTGCGCCTCTTGAAGCCGCCACTCAGCTCAAGCGCGTCGCCACCTTGATCGATGCTCCAATCAAGGTGAAGGAAGATCTGGATACGGCGTGGCAATGGCACCAGCGTGTTGCTGCGATCTCCTCGCTCCACAAGCTTTTCGACGAAACAGCTCAGACGATGGATGCCGCTACTCCCATTTTGCTGTCCGAATTATGGCGGGCTGTCGAAGCAAACTTCGCCGGACAAAACCTGCATGAGCGCGACACCCGGCGCAACGTCGTCCACCTGATGGATCTGTTCGAGAGCCGGCAATGGGAACTCGATTATGTCTTCGCCCCCGGTATGGCGGAAGGTGAATTCCCGCAGCGCTTTTCTCCCGATCCTCTCCTCACCGAAACCCTCAAGAAGTCCTTCGGCATGAAGACTCTTGAAGACCGCCAAGCCGAAGAACACTTCCTCTTCGAGATGCTGCTCACGCGCGCAAGCAAGGAACTCACTCTCACCTATCCCCGTATCAACGGCAAGGGCGACCCGGTGTTGCCGTCTCCGCTACTGGCGGCAAGCGCCGCCCGTTCCGCCCCTGCCTGCATCGTCGTCACACCCACTCCCCTCTTCACGGAATCGAACGGCCAATTGCAACGCAATTACCGCCCCGCCCGCCCCTGGAGCGCAAGCGAATTCGAATCCTATCTCGCGTGTCCCTGGAAGCACTTCGCTGCCCGTGGACTGACTCTTCAGGGCCTGCCTGTATCTCCGTCAGAACGCCTCAACCCCATCCTGCTCGGCAATGTAGCCCACGAAGTCATTCGAATATGGACCCAGGACCCCTCCCGCGATATCGAGCAAATCGGCGACCGCGAACTCGAACTCGCCTGCCGCCAGCAGCGCGTTAGCCCCGGGTACCATTACGAGCGGGAACGCATCAACCTGCTTCGCAACCTTCGACTCTATGCCCGCAACGCGCCTCCCGTGCCCGCCGGATGGCAGGCCTTTCTCGAACAGCCCTTTAGTTTCGAACTTGAAGACGGCCCAGCCGTACGCGGAAAAATCGATCGTTACGATCTGAGCCCCAGCGGCGAAGTGCATGCTTATGACTACAAGTATTCAAAGGCTCTCGGGCTCGACGAAAAGTACCCCATCCAGAGCGCACTCTACGCGATCGCGCTGGCTCGAGATCCTCTGGTGCAACGCGTCTCCCGCTTCAGCTTTGTAGCCTTGCGCGAAGGATCTCAACCTTCCGTTGTTGAAGGCGAGGCCCTAAAAAACAGCATCAAAATGGCGCAAGTTGAGATCCAGCGTATTGTCGGCGATGTCCGGGCCGGCCTCGCTCCCGTCCGTCCCAAAATCCCGGAGAATTGCGAATACTGCGACTATCACGACGCCTGCCGCATCCGCACCCGGATCGCTGAAGAAGTAGAAGCTCCCGCCTTCTTATCCGAAGCTGCCGCAGCCGAGGGCCAGGACGCATGAAGCTCACCCCGCAACAGCACGATGCCGTCCATCGCATCGGCCAGGACGTCTGTGTCATTGCCGGGCCCGGCAGCGGCAAAACCCGCGTCCTCGCCGAGCGCTTCTCCTGGCTTGTCGCCGATCAAGGCATCTCCCCGCGCAATATCCTCGCTCTCACTTTCACCGACAAAGCCGCCAGCGAGATCAAGGACCGCGTCGGCAAAACTCTCCTCGCCCGCACACCACAGCTCAAAGCCGAAATCGAACTCGCACCCATCTCCACATTCCACAGTCTCTGCACGCGTATTCTCATGGAATTTGCGATCGCCGCCGGTATCGATCCTGCAACCGAGCTCTGGGATGAACGCATCGCTTCCGCCGAGCTGCACGACTGCGCCGAAAGTGTTTTAAACCACGCCGCCCGCAATGAAAAAGCCGCGCTGCGCAGTCTCTTCACTACCTGGAATACTGCGAATCTCGTACCCGATCTCTGCGGCCTCTATCAGAAAATCCTCTCGCTCTCCGACCAGTTCCCCGGGTCCGGCCAGCCGCTCAATCTCCCTGGATTGCTCGCCGACTTCATCGCGCTCGGCGGAGACGTAGTGAGCGCCGCGGCCACAACTCCCATCTCCCAAAGCTTCCACGAAAAATTTTGCCAACTTTTCACGCGATTCTGTCAACTTGGCTTCGAGCCGCGCTGGGATCATATCGCCGCCATCGACAGCTTCCCCAAGCGCGGCAACCTGCCCAAGGGAATCAAAGAACCAGCCAAGCTCTTCTACGATTACTTCCCGCAAATTTCCTCGCTGCTTGTCTCAGCCCTGGTCGGGCCCGAGCGCAACTATTTGATCGATATTCTGCGACGCATCGCAACGAATTTTGAACAGCGAAAAATCGCCGCTGCCCGCATGGATTTTCATGATCTCGAACACCGCAGCATCCGGCTTCTGCGCAACAATGCACGAGTCCG
>JBKJSR010000181.1:0-5418 GCA_046594355.1 Bryobacter sp. | reverse complement strand
ATTGCCGCCAACCAGAAGCGAACGGTCGCTGCGCTGGGTGGTGGCGCTGATGAAGCTGGCGGGGCCGGCGCCGGAAGGAATCTGGGGCATCACGCCTGGGGAGAGAGCGCCGAGAGTGATGTAATTGCGGCCGTTTAGGGGCAAATCGTTAATGGCCTTGCGCGTGATGACCTGACCGAGAGAGGCCGTTTCGGGTTCAAGCAAAGGCGTGACGGTACCGCTGATGGTGACCTGCTCGGTGACAGCGCCCAGTTTTAGCGAGACGTTGACGACCGCACGTTCCGCAATCGTCAACGTTATATTTTCGACAATGGCGGTCTGGAAGCCGGTGGCCTGGACTGTGAGTTTCCATCTGCCTGGGGGAATCTGCGGGATCACGAATTCACCGTTGGCGCTGCTGGTGACTTCCCGTTGCTGGCCAATACTGGCGATGGATGCGACGACTTTTGCGTTGGGCACCACGGATCCGGATTCGTCTGTTACGAGGCCGGCGATGGTAGAGGTGTTCACCTGGGCGACAACAGTGGTCGCAAGAAGGAGGGTGAGTTGGGCGATCTTTAGCGAAAAATAACGTGCCTGATTCATAGATTCCTCACTTGAAAAATTGTGCCTACCCGTAATGAACGGCAACTACTTACGGACTGAAGCTATCAAAGCTTTTCGGGGCTGTCAATGGGTGGAGGCTGTTTGTGGTTCACCAGGCGGGTTCGGGGTCTTTACCGGGTTCGTGTTTGCAGGGAGCCCAGACGAGCGAGCTAAAGCCGATCGAGATGTTGAGCTTCTTGGGCCTGATCGTGAGGGTTTCTATCTCCGCACTTGCAGCGTCGAGCTTGGTGGTGATAGCGGCGACAGAGGCTTCCACTTCCTGCTCGAGTTTCGCGATTTGCGCGTTGACGGCTTCTACCGTGTCGCCGGCCCGGCCGACATCACCTTGTTCCTTGACGACCTTGCCCGCCTGCCTGGCGGCAGTGGCGGCTTTGCCAATGTTGGTCCTGGAAAGAGCGCTACCGCGGCCGAACATCGCCCCGAGAACGCCGCCGAGGATGCCGATGCCGGCGCTCATCATCTCACTGGAGCGTTGTTGCTCCTGCACTTGCCTGGCGGCCTCGGCTTTGCGGAGGCGCTCTTGCAGCGCGTCGATTTTGGGGCCGCAGCGGCTGCGGATTTTTTCGATTTCGGCGTCGCGCTCTTCATGGAGTTCGTGGGAGATGCGGGCGCGGAAATCGGAGGCGGATTCACCGACATGCGAGAAGGCCTTGAGCAAACGTACAGTGAAGATCTCCAGTGATTGGTTGCCGTAGATGTGCGTGACGAGATCTTTTTGCCAGGCGGTATAGCTCTTGGACTTGGTGGCGGCGCCGGTGAGTTCCGCATAGCCGATGCCAGAGACGGGTTCGCCTTCGAGCTCGTCGGGGTGGATGTCGACCGTTTGACTCTCGCTCCATTCGACGGGGGTGTTGTCGTCCTTGACCGGAACGAGATAGACCTTGTCCACCGTTTCGTCGACGCCGGCCTTGGTGTCGTTGAAACGGATTTTTGTAGCGACACAGACGTGCGGATAATACATGAGGCCTTCGCCCGTCGAGCGGGCGGCGAGAAACTTTTGAACGACCTCGGGAGGGAGAACAGGACGGGCTGCGGCGGGGGAGAGATTGGGGATTTTAGGAGCTGTTTTGGAATCTGGAGCGGGGTCGGGCTGTGGACCTTTGGCCGTGAGATTTTTGAGCTGATCGCGGGTGAGGGGGCCACGGAGATAGCTGAGAGCCCAGCGGGTCTGGAAGATGACAGGCGTGTTGGTGTGTACGTTGTTCATGTAGAAGACACGCTTGCCAAGGCTGGAGAGGATGCGTTCGGTATGAGCGGAATCGAAGGAGTGCCCGGCCTGTGCAGAGGCACCACTCAGCCCTTCCATCAGCCGGGCTTTGTCGCGTTCTGTCTGGAGGCGGCCGATGAACCAGGTGCCGCAGTTGGCAAGACCTTTGTAGTCGAGATCGACGGGGTTTTGAGTGGCGAGAACAATACCGACACCGAAGGCGCGGGCCTGCTTGAGCAAGGTAAGGAGGGGCTTTTTTGGAGGGGGATTTCCGAGGGGCGGGAAGTAGCCGAAGATCTCGTCCATGTAGAGGATGGCGCGCAGACTGGAGGTGCCGGCTTGAGTACGGACCCATCCGAGAAATTCGTTGAGTAGCAGGGCGACGAAGAACATGCGTTCCTGGTCATTCAAGTGGGCGATGGAGATGACAGAGACGCAGGGCTTGCCTTGTTTATTTCTCAGGAGCCTGCCGATGTCCATGCTTTCGCCTTCCATCCAGGTCTGGAAGCCGGGGCTGGCAAGGAGATTGTTGACCTGCATGGCGAGGGTGAAGCGGTCTTTGGCGGGGAAGAAACTATCGATGTCGAGGACGCCGATTTTCTTGAAAGGAGGATCTTGAACCTGGGCGATGATGCCGGGGAGATCGAGATGTTTTCCCACGGTCCAGTTGGCCTGAAAGATCTGGGAGAGAAGAATGTGTTCGCGGCTCTGAAGAGGGTCGGCGTCGATGCCGAGGAGACCGAGGACGGCGGTAGCGGCGTTGGAGATGCGGTCGGTGAACATCTCGCGATCTTCCATGAGTGCTTCAGACGGGGCTTCAAAGCTCTTGAGGATGGAGAGGGGCCGACCCATGCGGGAGCCGGGCGTGTAGATGGTGAACTCGGCGGACTGGCCCATGCGGCGGATGCGTTCGCCATCCTGATGCCAGTCGGCGAGACCGCTGGTCCAGAGCTCGGATTGTTGCTTCGCGAATTCGGCGGGAGTCTGTTGTGCCTGCTGCGCTTCGTCGGGATTAACCCAGGCTTCAAAGTCGGCGGGTTGGAGATCGGGAAACTGGAGGAGGAGATTGGCGAGATCTCCCTTGGGATCGATGACGATGGCGGGGATGCCATCGAGGGCGGCTTCTTCGAGGAGAGAGACGCAGAGGCCGGTTTTACCGCTGCCCGTCATGCCGACGCAGATTGCGTGAGTTACGAGATGTCTGGAATCGTAAAGGACAAGATTGTCCTTACGCTTCTTGTTTTCGAGGTCGAATTCCGCGCCGAGATAGAAAACGCCGAGTCCTTCAATGTTGGCCATCGAGCATAGTATCTCCTACCTTGTGGCCGATGAGAATCCAACTGAGAACCGCAGCGGCGTAAAGGCCGGACATGATGTAGAGGGGAATGGACCAGTCACCGAACCATTGAACCAGATAGGCGAGAACCAGGGGGCTGAAGAATCCGCCGACCTGCCCGGCCGTGTTCATGGTGGCAGTCATGACCGCCGAGTTTTGTTTCCCCAGATCGATGCAGAGGGAGAAGGCTGCGCCTAGAGTAAACATGCTCGCCCCATAACTGAGGGCGATGAGGGAAGCGGCGAGTTGAGGGTCGGGGACGCGCGCGGCGAAGAACATGGATGTCATCGAAATGCAGTAAGAAAAACCAGCGACCCCGGCTCGCCCCCAGCGGAGGCCGAAGCGTTTGGTGAGGACATCGGTAGTCCAGCCGCCACCGAGAGCGGCGGCGGCGGCGATGAACATAGGCAAGCCGGCAAAGACGACCATTTGCTCCTGACTCATACCGCGAATTTCAGTGAGATAAGTGGGGAGCCAGGTGATGACGAAGTAAGTGCCATAACTGTTGGCGGCGTGGCTGATGCAGATGGGCAAGAGGATAGGAATCTTGAAGACATCCCGCCAGTTACCATGGCCACCGATGGGGAGGCCGCGTTCGCGTTCGATCATGGCGACTTCTTCGGGGGAGGTGCCTTTTTTGTCGCGTGGTTCATCGCGGAACCAGATCCACCAGGCCGTAGCCCAGATGAAGCCAACGCCGCCGAAGACGACGAAGACCAAGCGCCAGTGCATCATGCTACTGAGCCAGACGACGAGTTTTGGAGTGAAGGCACCGGCGAGGAATGCGCCCGAGAAGAAGATGCCCTGGGCCTTGCCGCGTTCCCCGGCAGGGATCCAGCGCGAGAAGACGCGGCCTACGCAGGGCCAGGCACCTGCTTCACCGGCACCGAAGAGAAAGCGGATGACGAGCAGCGACAAGTAACTCCAGGAAGCTGCGGTGGCGACGGTGAAGGCGCTCCACCAGGCAACAATGCGAGTAAGTACGCCACGGCAGCCGATGCGGTCCGCCCAGGCGGCGGTGGGGATTTCAAAGACCGCGTAAGCGACGGTGAAGGCACTGAAGACGTAACCCATTTCGACCTTGGTAAGACCCAGGTCTTTGGTGATTTGCGGAGCGACTACGCCGAGGGCTACGCGGTCGAGGTATGTTACTCCGGCCAGCAAGAGGGCCATCGCAACGACGCGATGGCGCATCGGAATCATTCTTAGCGGTCCGCCTTTTTATAGCCGGCGGGGATGGCGAATTCGGAGGCGGGGATGGATTCTGTCGAGAAGCCGCTTGATTCTGTGGTCATTTCCATCAGGTACTTGCCACCGGAAGCACCGCCCATGGCGGAGAGGGCCTTCTCCATGGCTTCGGCCTGAGGGCCGCCCTTTTTCTTCATGGCTTCCATTTGCGTTTTCATGGCTTGAATTTGGGCCTGCACCTGCCTGGATTGCGCATCGTCGCCCGCCTTCACGCGGGTGATCTGAAGGACGGTGACGCCGCCGCCGACTTTTGCCAACTGCTTTTGCATGTCGGCCATCATGCGGGTCATCTGGGGGTTGCCGCCGCCAGAGACGATGCCGCGCTCAATCATCCTGGCGGTAATCGCTTTGAGCTCGGAGGCACCGGGGACTTCGGTGGACAGCCACATCTCATTCTCCATGTTCATGTTCATGGGGGGAGCGCCCGGAGTCGCCTGGCCGCCCATTGTCATGGTCATGATGATCTGCTTGCAGTTGAAGCCGGCGATACGCTTCTGGAGGCCGGTGTCCTTGACGTCCGCCTTGACTTCCAAACCCGATTGTTCGATTGCCGCAGTTGCCTGGGCAAGGGGAGCGACGCGATAGGTTTTTGTGGTGTGATTCACCATGGTTAGGGTCTGCGAGTCGAAGTCGGAAATGATGACGTTATCGCCCGCGTCGACCTTCATCTTGTTGCCCTTGACGAAGTGTTTGCTGACGGTGCCGCCTCCGGGGCCAGTGCTCTTGGTGGTGGTGATATAGCGGAAATCGGCGAAGCCGACAGTAGCCAGCGAAAGAATGAGTGTTGAATAAACGATGGCGCGCATAATTTTTCCTAGATTACTCCTACAGCTTTTTCGATTAAGCTGCGTGACACCGATTGTATGCCGGTGTGCTCCACATAATTTGTAGCAACGTCGAGGAAAGCGGCGAGCAAGTCGAGTTTGCCTTCGCTGAAGTCGATTACGCCGTGCAACTGATCGAGCACCTTGCCGACGGTGAAGCCGTGCGCGGAGGCGAATGAGCCCACGTAGCCATTCAT
>JBKJSR010000163.1:0-3553 GCA_046594355.1 Bryobacter sp. | reverse complement strand
CAAGCGAATGAAGTTGCCATTCGTCAGCATCTTCATCCACTGCAGCCCCTGCCCGGATCCTCGCACGGGATTGCCGATCAGCGCTCGTTCTACTTCGCTCACTTTCGGCATTTCGGCAACAGTGTCGCGAAACCACCAATACCAGAGTGCCGCCCAGAACACACCCAAAGATCCAAACACATAAAACGAAACACGCCATCCATAATGCTGCTGCATCGGAACAACGATAAGCGGAGTGAGCATGCCGCCGATCGCTGTCGCCGCCCACATCACGCTCGTTGATCTGGCCCGCTCGGATTCAGGAATCCAGCGGCCAATCACTGCCGATGAATTTGGGAAAGCCCCAGCCTCGCCCATTCCAAACAGAAAGCGAGCCACCAGCATTAGCGAAAACGTCGGCACCATCCCGGTGATTGCCGTGAACGCAGACCACCACAATACAATTCGTGTCAGTACCTTTCTTGGCCCGACGCGATCCCCCAGCCTCCCGCTGGGAATCTCAAACAGCGCATAGGCAATCGTGAATGCGCCGATTACCCAGCCCCACTCCTTCGGGCCGATATTCAGATCCTGCTGAATCCGCGGACCGGCAACCGCAATGCACAGGCGATCAAAATACATCACCAGAATCAGTAGAAAGAGAAGAACGAGCACGCGAAAGCGGTAGGGCATGCTCATTGTCGAGACTGTCGCGTTACTTCCCGAAACACGCGCAGTAGATTCAATCCCATGAACTTGCGAATTCGTTGTTCACTCCAGCCACGCCGCAACATGGCCGCAGTAAGTTGCGGTAGATCCGAAATGTCTTTCAAACCCTTGGGCAGCGTCGGGCCGCCATCCCAATCGGAGCCGAGCATGACGTGATCTTCTCCCACAATCGAGATCGCCCGCTCCACCACAGCAACCCATTCGTCCACTGAAAACAGCAGCTCTTGCGGTGCCGCAGTCCCCATCATCGGAAAGCGCGGCGCCACCTTGCGGTCTACCTCTTCCATGCTCAGTTCCTGCTCCTTCTTGCCGATCGCCGTTGTATCCCAGAACGGCTTGCCAGCCTGCGCCGTTCGCCAATCGAACATCTTCCGGTTATGAAATTCATTGCCGATGTGGAATCCGATCAAACCGCCCTTGGCGGCGACGCGTTTCATCAGTTCATCCGACATGTTGCGGGGGATATCGTTGAGTGCACGCATGCCGTGGTGGGTCGCAAGAATGGGGTGCTTGCTCACTGCCAATGTCTCTTCCACCGTAGCGTCCGAGGCGTGCGAAATATTGATCAACATCCCCAGCCGGTTCATCTCCCTCACTACCGCTCGGCCACGCTCTTTGAGACCTTTGAACTCGGACTTGGCGCAACAGGATTCGGCGAAATGATTGGCCCAGTTGTGCGCCGGCAGTTGTGCGCTGCGCAGGCCCAGTCTGTAGAGAGATCTCAGCACTCCCAAGTCTCCATCGAGATCAAATCCGCCTTCGAGATCCAGCACCGCAGCGATCTTGCCTGCCTTGCGAATGCGGTCAAGATCCACTCCATTCAATGCAACTTCAATCTTGTCGTGATTGGCGGCAATCTGTTGTTGCGCCAGATCCAGAAGCCGCAACGCCATCTTCGATTCATATCGCGACGGGTAATATTCTTCGGGAATAAACAGCGAAAAAAACATCGCCTTTACGCCTCCATCCTTCGCGCGCGGCAGATCCACCTGTCCGCCCGACAGTCGCTGGCCGATGTCGCTGCCATCGGCCAGTTGGCGATTGATCACGTGAACATGGGCATCGAATACGTAAAGATCTTTGTGGAGTTTTTGAGCCTCCGGCGAAAGTTGAAAGGCGAGGAGCAGCATCAGATTCATCGTTTTTGCTCCAGCGGTGGAACGGCCCCTTGGTTGTAAAGGCTCTCTTTCGGTGCCGCGTATTTGAATTCCAGATAAGGAGTGTTCAGCTTCTCGCCTTTCTGGAAAGCCGAGTCCATCCCGGCGGCCAAAGCGCCCGTGACCAGTAGCGTTCGCTCCACCGGATACGGCGTACGCCGATTCACGATCGTCTCTTCGATGTAATGGACCAGCGTTGAAAAGTGCGAATAGAAACGTGCCGGCTGCAGCCAGAACAGGGTAGAAACGGGCTCCTGCTGCCCGCCCACTTCGGCAGCAAAAGTGAAATCACCGAGATGGCCATTCAGCATATAGACAGCGCATTCGAGGCCGTCTTTGTAGCTCAGAAGAAACACGAAGGGATCCTTGCAGTTCATCCGCATGCCACCCGGCTTCAAGGTCTCACTGCGGCCACAGGCAGCAGTGAGTAGCGGCAAGGCCCAGGCGTTGTCATCGGTCCACTTCCAGACCGCTTCGCCCTTCAGTGTTTGCACAGACGAGATTCCCGTCTCGCCGCCCTTCCGACGCTCCACCATCGCCTGCATTGCTTCCATCGCGTGATAGCCGTAAGCTTCGAGCGGCCCGCCAGCAGCAGCCACGGCGTGTTTCACTGGACTACCCATGGCCAACTCCAACTGCGGCCGCCGCCAGGCAATCGGAACCGAAGATCCAGCGAGCAAGGGAAAGTTCAGCTTCTTAGACTGGTCCACCATCCACTTGGCCTTCCACCAATCCACTGAAAGATGCTTGTCGCAGAACACAGGCACACTGCGTTTGCTCGATTCAAAAACTTCCATCACCTGCGAGTACAATTCATAGCGCGGGTAGAGGTGTTGGCCCTTTTCGTTCGTCGGATAAGTGCCGTGTTCGCCCACCAGAACGACTCCGTCAACCGCCAGCTTGTCACCGCCAAGCGTAAGGGCTTCGCGCACGGTCTTGAAGATGGGGACCTTGTGCTTTGCGGCCTTGTCGCGCGACATATCGTTCGCCGGCACTTGGTCCACATACATGGCAACGGTTTGTACGCGAGGCGTTTGTTGCTTGCCGTAGTATTCATAACCCTCGAGCAGACGCGTGCAAATTACGTCGGCGTGTGCGTTCTCGCGATATTCCGTGAGGATCATCGCGATCTTTTTCAGAGGGGCTTGGGCCGATAAATAGGGAGCCGAACTGGCAACAAGAAAACCACGCCGGGATAACATGTGCCCTATCTTATCTGAAGCTCCGTTGAGGCTTTCCAGACTAGCGAATACGAAAAACCTTCTCGTGCGGATGATGAGCTTTGGTGCATCTACGCGGTGGAGCTTGGGAAACGGCGCATGGTGGGCGGTGAAAAGACATGATTGTGGACGTGGCGCTGGACCTCGTCAAAGCTGCGGCGCGCGAACCAGTGACGGCGTAGCGTTCCCGTCCCAAATTCAAGTGACGGCAGAAGACACCCACGCGCTTGAATTTGCGTTCACGCCTTTTTTAAATAATTTTAGACCCTCGTAGCCACACCCTCCTAACCCTTCAGCATCCACAAATTAGGTCCGGCCTCCGGATAATGGATTGAGGTATGGGCGCAGCCCGCTCTACGCTCAGGTTATTTGACAACTGAATACTCCCAGTGGCAGGGGCTCGCCACACGTGTGCCCATCTGTTTGAAGAGTTCCATAACGCAACAAAATCAAATTAATCAGGATCAA
>JBKJSR010000486.1:0-2520 GCA_046594355.1 Bryobacter sp. | reverse complement strand
CACAACGCTTGGCGTTACATCAGCCAAAGTCAACGGCCGCCCCGCGCCATTGCTTTACGCGGGCGCAGGACAGATCAACTTCCAAGTACCCTGGGAAACGGAAACCGGCAACGCCACCCTCAGCATCGACGTCGCCGGCCAGAGCTCCCAAACCTCATTCGCGGTCGCAAGCGTCAACCCGGGCATCTACACGAGCGACGGCCGTCGGTTAGTCCCCGCAAACACAGCCAACCGCAGCTCGATCATCCTAGCCTTCGTCACTGGCATTGGTGCCGTCACACCGTCGATCATAACGGGCAACGCTCCGGACGGCAGCATCCCGATCGCTAATCTCCCCCAACCGCTGGGCCGAGTCACTGCCACCATCGCGAATCAAAACGCCCGTATCCTCTTCGCTGCGATCCCTTATGGGTTAGTCGGTTTGATGCAAGTCAATCTCGAAATCCCCGCTACGGTACCGGTCGGCGAACAAGCGCTCATCATCAGCATCGGCGGCCAGGCCAGTCCACCGGCATACCTCACCATCCGCTAGCCCGCGCAGGGCCTCTACGAACAGCTACTCCAACTCGCACCCGCATCCCCCGAAGCGCAAGCGGCACAGCTCGCACTACCTCGCCTCAAACTAAAACTGGACACAAGCGCTCGCAACTTTTTCTGCTGGTCCTGTTGATCGTCAATCTCGCTCTTCAATTCCTTCCAGCCTCCAAACCCAACGCTACGGTTGAAATGAAACACAATGATTGCCAAACATATCTGACAGTTTTACGGGACAATAGTATTTTCAAATTAAATCAAGCTTTTCGCCCCAAACTCCCAGGGAGGCATTCGTTGCAATGACATATGAATAGGCCGTAACCGGACGAAACGTTCGGAAGAAAAGTACGAAGGGCGCTTCCCGATCGATGCGTAATCCGCAATCCGTAAGCGCCGGAAAACGGCAAAAATGAACATATGCTCGCACTGAATCGTTCTGTCTGGAAGCCACGCGTTTCGCGATTCGTCTTTGGTTTTTACCGCAGTGAAGAACATGGCATGGAAGCGCTCCGCGAGGTCCGTAAAAACGGATTCCGGCGCTCTGCTGTAATTCATCGCGCAACTGGCGGCACCGTAAAAATTGTCCATGAAGGCTTCGGGACACTGGAGCGGATTGCTTCCTCCATTTCCATTGGAATCGTCTTCGCCTTACTGGGGCAAATACTGGACTTGCCGTACTTGGCCGTAGGCCTCGAGGGTGTACTCGGTTATCTGGTCACCTGGTACGGCACGCTCTGGTTTGGGCTGGGCATCCGCAACGTAGTTGTCAAAAGATACGGCGGCTTTGTCCTTCCCGGAGAGAGTCTCGTCGTCGTTGAAGCAAGCGAAGCGAATGCGGGCGATGTCATGGCCGTGCTGCGCCGCATCTCGCAGCCCTCCGTATTCACGATTCGCCCCTGGCCTGGCTTCACGCCTGCAACCGAAGGTGTCGGCCAACGGCGCGAACCAGTCACCATGGCTGGTTTGCCCGACTGTGCCCAAGCTTTGGCTGCCTCACACGAACTCGAATCCTCAACCCGCTCGCGGTCGCTCCTTCCCCTGCTTCGCGAATCTGAACTGATCGTCGAACGCACACGGGCCGATCTTGCAGAAGCCGTACGCCTCGAATATGGCATCACTCATGAGGCCGAGTGGCTACTCGACAACGCTTATCTCATTCGCGCGAACATCGCCGATATCAGGCACAACCTCCCTGACAACCACAACAAACTTCTGCCCGTTCTTACCGATCGGACTTGCCCGGTTCGCCTCCGCGTTTATCAGCTCGCCGCAGAATTGATCGATTGCACCGGACACCGTCTTACTCCGGAATCCATCGTCGCCTTTGTCGACGCCTATCAGCAACGCTCTCCCCTGACCATTGCCGAGCTTTGGGTCTTTCCGCTGATGCTCCGTCTCGTTCTTCTCGAACGCTTGCGCCGGCTGTCGGAGTTGGCCAGTCTCCGCCAGCATCAAAAAGAGCTCGCCGACTTTTGGGCCGACCGCCTCCTGAACGCCTGCCAGCGCACTCCCGAGGTCTTCTCGCAAATCATGGTGGAACTCGATCGTCGCGGCGACGAGTTAACTTCTCATTTCATCGAGCGCCTCGGCGAGCAACTGCAACAGGAAGAGTCCGCCCTTGCGCCAATCCAGAATTGGTTCCAGGAGAAAACCGGGCAACGCTGGATCGATATCGTCCGGCGCGAGCAAACCGGAGAAGCAAACGATTTGATGCTGATCGCTAGCGCCATCGGAAGTCTGCGCCAGTTGTCCGAACTCCAGTATCCAAAAATTGTCGAGGCGGTCAGCCGTATGGAAGCGATTCTGCTCCAGGACCCAGCGGGTATCCATGGCCGCAGCGATTTTGCCACCCGCGATCGTTGCCGCCGCGTTGTAGAAGCCTCCGCCCGCCATTCCAAATTCTCCGAATTGGAAGTTGCCCGTCTCGCCGTGAGCCTCGCGCAAACCGCTCACGCAGGCAGCCGCGAACAATGCGTTGCTTACTAC
>JBKJSR010000372.1:0-2707 GCA_046594355.1 Bryobacter sp. | reverse complement strand
CGATGTAATCGGTAGAAAAGCCGTTGCGATTGTTAAGATCCACTTTGCCATTGGGGATGATGCGCAGCAGGCTGACCTCGTTGAAGGTGAGAGGCCGGCCAAGATAGGGCGTCATGGCTGTAAGGTGGCGGGCGAGAAGCTCATAGCGTTTGGGGTCGTAGTTAGCGGGCTTCGGCCAAGGGAGCCTGTTGTCTGGAACGTTGGTCGCGATGACGCGGAAGTTGTAAGCCTGGATGCGCTTGTCCGCCGAGCCGGGCTCTCCGCGCGGCTCTGTAGAAATTTCAGGAAGGAGTTTTCCATCTGCGCCGCGGGCGGGGATATCAATCGCGAACTGGTGGCTGAGCGTCACCGCCCGCACACCGGCGAGCGATTCGCCGTATTGAGCGATGCTCTCGCGGCCCGTGGTGTAGCTGACCTTCGCTTGCGCCATCAAGTCCCCTTCGTAACTGGTGTCGGCGAAGACTTTGGCTCGAAATCGAGTCCCGTTCTCGGTGATAATTTCGGTGACTCTTGTTCCCACTCTCGTAACACCCGAATGCTCTTTGAGCCGGTGGCCTTCAAAGAGAGTGACGCCAGCTTCCTTAAGCATTTCGCGGAAGATGGCTTCGGCAGCCTTTGGTTCCGGCATCCAGGCGAGTTCCTGCAAGTGGCGGTTGAGGTTGTAGTAACGGCCGGCACGGAAGTAAAACTCAAGAGCCATGCCGCCAATCACCTCCCGGCGGCCCATATCGGTGCCGGAGAGCCCGCCGCTCACCATGCCGCCAATGTGGTTACGGGGCTCAAGCAATGCGGTCTTGAGGCCGTGGCGGGCAGCGGCCACCGCAGTGGTGACACCACCGGCGGTGCCGCCGTACACGACGAGGTCGAAGCTTTGTTGGGCCAAAGCCGCCGCTGCGGCCACCCAGAACAGGATCAGTAGTTTCATGAGCTTTTCCTAGAAAGTGATGCGCATGCCGAGTTGCATGCGGCGCGCGTCGAGTGAGCTAAAGATGCGGCCGAAGTTCGCGTTGGTGTTGACTCCGGCGGCGTTCGGCGAGAAGTTAGTGTCGGGCATGTTCAGGTTGACGCTGTTTAATGCATTGAACATTTCCCAGCGCGTTTCGAGGCGGATGCGCTCCCTGATTCGCCAGTTCTTGAAGATCGAAAAGGACACATCCACCAGCCCCGGCCCACGCGTGGAAGGCAGGGTGCGGGGTGCGTTGCCAATCACGAAGTTCGCGGGGTTGCGAAACGCGTCGATGTTGAACCAGCGGTTGGCGCTACGGTCGCCGCTAGCGATCGAAGGGTCGGCGATCAGGTCGGGGTAATTGATGCCGGTGAAGTTGTTGCTTCCACGTACCATGAGAGGCAACCCGGTCTGCATCGTGGCGATCCCGTTGAGCTGCCAGCCGCCGAGAAAAGCGTCCGCCACTTTGGGGATGCCGGATCCATATTTGCGCCCGCGACCGAACGGCAGCTCCAGCACACCGCTCATAACCAGGCGCTGTGAGACGTCGTCCTGGTCAATCGCCTTTTCAAGACGGCGGTTGTAGGCACCAATGCGGAAGTCGCCGAGCCCCGTGGCACTGCCTCCGCCACCGATGCTGAGTGCGTCGCTGATCAGCTTGCTCTTGGTATAGCTGAAGAGGGCGGAAATGCCCGCGGAAAACCTTTTTTCAATAAAGGCCTGGAGTGAGTGGTAAGAAGAGCTGGCGTTGTTATTGGCGAAAGTCTGCACGTTTTGATAGTCGGGAAAAGCGCGCAGCAGCACCTGGCGCTGGACGCTTGCACCGGAGAGCGGGCCGCTAGTGATCTGGCCGAGAAACGGATTGGCCACTGTCTGTTGTAAAGTCAGGCCTTCGGAGAAATACTTGGGATCGAGCTGATTCAAGTTGTAATTTCCGCCAAAGAGTTTGATGCCACGGCTGCCTGCGTAAACGGCGCTGCCAGTCCAGCCTCCCCAGAGCGAACGCTGGATCGTGAAATTCCACTGTTGGATGTACGGAGTTCGGGCGTTGCGGTCCTGATACTGTCCGTTGAAGCCTCGAAAGGCGGATGGCCCGCCGGCAGATCCACGTGGCTGCAATATAAAATCAGGCCCTTTGGAGAACTGAAATGCCTTGGCGGGTATTCCGGCGGGACCGGCAAAAGGAGTGTCCACCGAAAAGCCAAAGGCATTGGAATTGTCGCCCTGCGTGTGGCCGATTTCGGAGATCGTGTAGATGAGACCGTATCCGCCGCGGATGGCTGTTTTCCCGTCACCCTTGGGATCCCAGGCGAAGCCGGCGCGGGGACCAAGATTGTTCTTGTCGAGATCGACAAAACTGGCGGGGCGATTCACTCCGGCATAAGTGAGGACGCCCGGAAGTCTGGTCTGTGGATTGGTGACAAACGGATCGAAACTCGAGTGACGGTTATGAAGTTCTGTGGGGCCAAAACTGATGTCGTAGCGGAGACCGAGATTGAGCGTTAATGTCCGAGTGATTTTCCAGTCGTCTTGCACGTAGATACCAAGCGGCAGGGAACGGTATTGCATGAAGGGCCGGTATCCGAGCTGTCCGCCACCTACTTCGCCAAGCAGGTAGGAGGCGAGCGAAGATCCGGTGTTCGGGGGAACGAGAGGATTTCCGGTAAGCGCGGCGTTGAAGTCAAAGCGGCCCGATGGCGTAACCCGGTTGATAAAACTGAGCCGCGACCAGCGCAGGTCGAAGCCGGTCTTGAAGCTGTG
>JBKJSR010000062.1:0-5173 GCA_046594355.1 Bryobacter sp. | reverse complement strand
TTCCGCTGTGTTTCGGTGGATCTCGTGAGCGGAGCCAGCAAAATTTGGGATAGTGGGCTTCTGAACGAGGCGTTGCGTAGCACGATGTCGGCTCCGGGCTACTTCTCGCCGGTGCGCAAGGATAAGAGCATCTATGTCGATGGCAGTCTGCTAAATAACCTTCCGGTGGATGTAGCGAAAGAGATGGGAGCCGATTTGGTAATTGCCGTTCACCTGAATGAGGGCCCGGTAGATCCGAAGAAAATCGGAAATGCCGTGGAGGTTTTGGAACGGAGTATCACTGTCGTCATCAGTGCCGCCGAGATGAGAACGATCCAATTGGCCGATGTGGTGCTGGTGGCGGATCTCGCTAGTTTTCGCAGCGGGGACTATGCCCGTAGCAAAGAAATCATTGAAGCCGGGGCAGCGGCGGCCGAAGCAAAGGCGTCGATCTTGCGGCTCCTTGCCCTCGACGAAGACGATTATAAGGCTTATCAGCACGCGAGGTCGTTGCGAATCCGGAAGGCGCCGGAGGGGGCTCCGCAGTTTATAACCGTTCAGGGTGCCGATGCAAAAACAAATGCATCCGTGCAGGAGAAGCTGGTTGAGCTGACCGATCAAAAAGTGAATACCCCGCAGTTTGAATCGGAGCTCACCAAGATGGTTGGGCTGGGCCGATTTGCCAGTATCGGCTATCAACAGGCGATCCGAAATGGGGAGTCTGGTCTTGAAGTCGGGATCAATCTAAAGCCGAGTGGCCCAATCACGTTAAATCCTACCTTCGAGATCAACGGTGTCGATACATCGAACAGCCGGTTCTCGATGGGGGCCAGGATCACCTGGCGGGACATCTCTGGTTTCAGGAGTGAATGGCGGAACGACTTTTTCTTCGGTTCGCGCTTTGCGGCTGCGAGTGAGATTTACAAGCCGATCCAGCCTAATAGCCGATTCTTTGTTGCACCCCGGGTGTATGTCGATAGTAATCCCTTCGATTTGTACTCGCAAGGGGCGGCGGTCTCGACTTACCGGCTTCGGCAGCAAGGTGTCGCGTTTGATACTGGTTTCCTGTTCAGCCGCCTTGCCGAGCTTCGATTTGGCTATCAGTTCAACTGGTTTGCCGCCAATCGGCGTATCGGCCTGCCCTTGCTGAGCAATGATAGATTTCGCCGCGACGCGGTTTCGCTCCGTTTCAACTACGAAGGTCAGGACGATGCTGTCATGGCGCGGCGCGGACTTCGCTTCAACAGCCGTGCGGAGTATTACCCCACTTACGGATATTCAATGGGCGAGTTACGCATGGTCGATGCCATTCCGATTACCGCGCAAGACTCGCTCGTGCTGGCGTTTTCCAGTGGCGGCACGGTAGGGCCGCCTGTCAACAGCTTTTTGGCTTTCTCCCTTGGCGGGCCGCAACGGCTGAGCGCGTACGGCATCAACGAGATTCTGGCCCGCAACTATTCGATTGGAACTTTCGGGATCCTGCATGAAGTGAAGTCGCAGCCATCGCTGCTGGGGAGTAAACTGTTTTTCACCGCGTTTGCACAAGCCGCACGGACTCGCGATATCTTCTACGACTTGCGTTACCCGGTTAGTGGAACGGGCGCGGCGGTATTACAAACTTTGTTTGGCCCGGTCTTTATCGGCGCCAGTGTCGGCGACCGCGGGCATCGTAAATGGTTTTTTGGAATGGGGCGCTTATTCTAATGCTTAATCCACTTAGTACCGATGGCCGTGCGATTGTAGATGCCTCAAGCGGCAATCCACTGTTACTGCGCGGGGTCAATATCAGCGGCATGGAGTATTCTCATTTGCCTTATGCCGGGATGAATCCCGACGAGTTGCGTTTGGTTGTCGAGGGGTGGGGAAGCAACGTAGTGCGGATACCGTTTGTGCAGTCGCTCGTGGTGGACGGTTCCGTTTCGCGCGACTACATTGAGGAGTTGCGGCAGATTGTTCAGTGGCTCGCGGAGCTTGGCGCTTATACGATTCTCGATCTTCAGTGGCTTGATCGGGAAATCGTTGTCGGGCCGGGAGATAACCGCGTGCCTCCGGAGCCGAACAACGCTTCGATCGTCTGCTGGGATATTCTCGCGAGGGCGTTTCAAGGAATGCCGCATGCGATTTTCGATCTGTTCAACGAGCCGCATAGGATCAGCGCGGAGCGCTGGATTGACTGGGCCTATGTGTTGAGCGGGGCGGTGAGGGCGGTGGATTCGGAGAGGGTTGTGATGGTGAGCGGGATGGACTGGGGTTATGACCTGCGAGGGGTTGCATTGCAGATCCCGAAAGTGATTTATTCGACGCATGTGTACAGGGTGAAAGGCAATGAGTGGGACCGCTGCTTCGGGGACCGGGCGTGGGAAGTGCCGGTGTTTGCCGGGGAGTTTGGGGGCAATGACGAGGATCTTATTTGGGGCGAAGAACTGCTCGATTATTTTGAGGAACGGGCAATGGGATGGACGGCGTGGAGTTGGCGCGACAAGCCGCACTTGCAGCATGGTGGAGAGGCGACTGCGTTTGGGGATCTCGTCAGGAGCAGGCTCACTTAATCGCGGCGGCGTAGTTTTAGATTACAACCACGGGGCGGTCGGGCCTCTGGCCGGGTTCGGGTTCACGGACTAGGAAGCGGCGCCCATCGCGAGCGGGTTGGTAAGCCTAAAAACGGCGGTTAGAAGTCTCAAGCTCCATGCTTTCCAGCTTCGCCATGCCTCTCAGTATGAAAGACTTATCCCCGCCATGCAATTCCCGCAACATTCAAACCGTCGTTTTTAGGATGAAGGGTTATCTGTCAGAGCATGTGAAACAACAATATTAGCGGATCGTTGGCAATTGGAAATTGTAGATGGAGTACGGCGGAAAGCGACTCAGTGAACTCATCTCATCAAACGTCGTCATGACCAATGACAGGAGTGATTTCAGGAGGCGCACCGTACCCCCAAGCCGATGGTGGAAATGATTGCTATTCTGCTCTAATGATCATCAAACCAGCAGGACCGATATGGTGGAAGGTGATCGTCGGTTCGCTGCTCATGCTTTCCCAGTTGGCGAACCTCGGCGGGAAAGGTCGGCCTGTTTCCAATAACTACGATCAGCAGCAAGGCGCAAACGCTATGGCCGTGATCCTCTTCATTGGCGGGGGATGGCTAGTCTATTCCGGTATGAAGCCCGTCCGTGACAGGAAATTGAACTGAGGAATTCGCTACGTCAAAGCTCCGACTGACGCACTTTGGCGGGAAACCGACCCTTACTGGGGCCTTCAATTTTGGGTACGGAAAAAAGTTTTCGCCTTGACCACAGACCCGAATCTACACAGACATTCTCGACGAGAGTGAAACAGTTTACGAGCGATCACGCATTCGGTAAGATGGCAAGGCTCGACTGCAATTAACCGGTGTAGTCCTCCGTTAATGGCACACGGAATAGCGGCTCCGCAAGTCCAATGCGTAGGCCGGTAAGATGGACTTCGACGCTTGCGGCCATCGGCGTCAGAGGCTTGCCCTTTTTTCCCCTGGCGATCCGGGAACTCCCGAACGTTGCATCAACCTACCCGATTGGCTGCCGCACTTTTTCGCTAATTTTAGCTTCGAGTCTGTGAAAGTGTTTTAGGTTCCAAGTGTAGAGCCACTCGGCCCGGCATTTGAGAAAGCACTGGCCAATCAGCGCATCGTAGATGCCGCCGCTGGCGGCCCCGCTCGCAGCCGCCAGTTCCGCCGCCATCAGGTATTCATCGCCTTCCAAGGCAATGCAGGTGAGCCTTTCGCGCAGACTGCCCAGGTAGAGCACTGCCTCGACTGGACTGACGCGCTTGGTGCCCGGCATCGCAGTGAGAGTCGCGTAGACTTCCGCCAGACTGTGCGCGGCGCAGCAGGCGTCATTGCGTTTGTGACGAAGGAGGAGGTCGAAGCTTGCGTCGTGATGCTCGTGACCTTCGTAAAATGCCGCGACGAGGACAGAGGTGTCCAGGAGCGCTTTCACTCGCCGCGCCTGCCTTGGCGGATTTCGTCGAGGACCTTATCGGTCTCGGCGGCCCGAACTGGAGTGCCACAGGAAAAGACCCATACGCCGCGATCCTTGCGCAGGCGTGCTGCACCACGAGAAGGGCGCATTGTAACCTGTGCGCCGTCGGAGACAAGATCCAAGGTGTCGCCCGGCAGAAGGCGCATTTCGTCGCGGACTTTTTTGGGTAGTACCATGCGGCCGGCTTTGTCCAAGGTAATTGTGGCTTCCATGAATGGTATTTTACCATTACAAAATGGTAGATCTAGAGTACTGCCTGGGGAGGGCGGCCAGAGCTGGAGTTTCACGCTGGGAGCGGGTGAGCTTTGGTCACGGCTGCTGTAGCACCGAGGGGAGAGATGCACGATGTTTGTTTACAAGGAGTAGCGTATGTTGGGCTACGATTCGATGAGTACAAATGAGACAAGGCGTGGTTTACAAAGGCGAAGATGGGCAGTGGGTAGGGGAGTGTCCGATCTTGCCGGGATGCATCAGTCAGGGTGAGACGAGGGAAGAAGCAGTTGATCCTACGCGAGAGGCGATTCGGCTTTACATCGCTGTGCTTGAGGCAGCTCATTTGCCTGTACCTGAAGAGGGATTCGAAGCATTGCTGGTTGCATTTTGAGCAAGCTCCCGAGTATCTCCGGCGGCGATTGCGTTCGCAGAAGGGAAAGCAGCTTGTGGGGCGAGCACCGATACCGAGACGGTGCGTCTTGGGCTTGAGGCGCTGGTGCGCCGTGCGGGGTATGAGCGGCTGCGGGCATTTCGCGGATCAGAGAAGATGCAGCCCGATGTTCCGAGGCATCGGGAGGAGAAGGCGTCGAAGCGTAAGGTGGCCTGATGATTCCTGTCGACACTTCGGTTTGGATTCGATTTCTAGCGAAGCGAGCGCCTTTCGCGATAGAGCTTGACCGGCTACTGGCGCGTGATGAAGTGGTTGGGCATGAACTGATTTACGGCGAGCTTTTCAACGGAGATCGAGGAGGGCGAGGTCCGGTGCTGGCCAGTTATGAGCGAATGCTTCAAGCCGAGTTGATACCGCACCGTGAAATCGCTGACGATCGCGGTGCGATATCGCGGAGGCAGCGTAATCGGCTGTCGGCATACGAACGCATTTGAGCAGTCGTGATGCTAGGCGAGGATCTCTTTGATGACTTCGCCCTCTACATCGGTGAGGCGCATCTGGCGTCCGTTGTAA